>NZ_JAKJSO010000026.1:0-79123 GCF_050337045.1 Photobacterium kagoshimensis
AATGATCAAACTCTTCAATTTAAAGTTTTTGATGGCTCAATGAATACTGATTGAATATCGATAACTAGAAGCTAGTCATGATATTCGAATTGACTGTGCCAAATAATAAGTAAACTTGTTATTTGTATTGGTCACTCAGTTCATTGATGCCAAATTCATTCTTACTTAAAAAGTAACAATGAATAGTTTTGACTATTCATTTCACGAGTGCCCACACAGATTGCATGGTCAAATTGTTAAAGAACATACTGACTTATCGTTGCTGGCTAAGCGCCTTGCTCCGTGTCAGTGAGGTCGTATTATAGAGACTTCGATCACATTGGCAAGGGGGTTTTTAAGATAATTATGACATTTATGTTTAAGCGCTCAACTATCGACCAATAAGCCTTATTTTAGATATAATTCACACGACTTCAGCGCTATTCTTTTCACTCTTATCATCAAAACAGGCTACTTCTATGTCAGACTCTACGCGTACCTTTAGAGGAAAAGCGCCAAAATTAGGCCTTCATACCTATATAGATACTTCTGCCGTGATGATCGGTGAGATTTCACTTGGTAATGAATCCAGCATTTGGCCTTTGGTTGCCGCTCGTGGTGACGTGAATCATATTGTTATTGGTGATCGCTCTAATATACAAGATGGTTCTGTACTTCATGTCAGCCGTGCCACTAGTGATAACCCCAAAGGTCACCCCTTAATTATTGGCAACGATGTTACTGTCGGGCATAAAGCCATGCTACATGGTTGCCACATAGGAAATCGGGTCTTAGTAGGGATGGGATCTATTATTTTAGATGGGGCTATTATTGCTGATGACATCATCATTGGCGCAGGAAGTTTAGTACCACCAAGCAAGGTATTAGAAAGTGGCTTCCTTTATATAGGTAGCCCAATCAAAAAAGCACGCCCTTTAACGGATCAGGAACGTGGCTTCTTAGTTATCTCTGCTGACAATTATGTCCGCTTAAAAGATGAATACCTTCGAGAGGCTAGCCAATAAAGATAGAACCATCTTGCTCATAGTCTTCATCTTCAATGAGCGCTTCTGCTAATTCTTCAAGGTCAAAACGTAAATGTATAAAAGCAGCAACAATGTCGGCTTCACTGACCAATGAATTAGAGGTTCGTTGCTGTAACCAGCTAAGCGATACCCAACACTCAATCAATGCGCCCGCTTGCTGCGCAGGAAAGCTGATCGCTTGGCGCTCAGCATGCCAGGTTTGAATGTCGGCAAATAAAATATCTTGGTTCATGGTGTTCTCTATATCACTATTGTTGGAGTTGGATTCTCAGTTCACGCTGTACCTGTTTCGCACTAGGCCGTAAACCCCGCCACAACATAAAACTTTCTGCAGCTTGTCCCACTAGCATGCCAAGTCCATCAAGTGTACGCAGCGCGCCCAACTCGTTTGCCCATTGGTTAAAAGTGGTCGTTTTTGCACTGTAAACCATATCGTAGCAAGTCACTTGACTTGAAATCAGGCTCTTAGGTAAAGGTGGCAGTTGACCAGACAGCCCTGCAGAAGTCGAGTTGATAATGATGTCGGCTGTAAAGCCTTGAAGTTTATCGATCGCTTGCGAAGAAATATTACCGTGCGAAGAAAAAATATCAGCTAATTGTTGCGCCTTCGCTTCTGTACGATTGGTGACAACAAGTTCAGCTGGCTGCTGAGCCAATAAAGGCAGAATAACCCCACGCGCCGCCCCGCCCGCACCAACCAATAGGATACGCTTTCCTTGTAAAGCGACTTGATGCTGTAATAAGTCCTGTACTAAACCTTCACCATCGGTGTTGTCGCCGAGAATAATACCATCATCAAGCTTCTTCAGTGTGTTAACCGCCCCCGCTAATCGCGCACGTTCGGTTAGCTGTTGTGCATAGTGGAATGCATCTTCTTTGAATGGTGCCGTGATATTGCAACCACGGCCACCCTTGGCAAAAAAGCGATCAGCCGCCACAGTGAAACCACCTATCTCAGGTTGCTCGGCATGGTAAGACATATCTTGAGCTGTTTGGCGGGCAAATAAGGTATGAATGAAAGGCGATTTACTTTGAGCAATAGGGTTACCAAAAACAACGTACTGATCCATGTGGGCAGGCTTCCAATAAGTAAGGGTCGATAATTCGACCCTAACACTGCATCTGTTGAAGCTCAAACAGTTCGTTTACCACTGTCGTGGTTTTAAATACTCTTGATATAGCTTTGCTTCTGCTGAATTAGGCTCTGGTTGATAACAATATTCCCAACGCGCTAATGGTGGCATCGACATTAAAATGGATTCCGTACGGCCGCCACTTTGTAAACCAAACAAGGTGCCACGATCATACACCAAGTTAAATTCGACATAGCGACCTCGGCGGTACAACTGGAAATCTCGCTCACGCTCACCAAAGGGTAGGGCATGACGTTTATCAACTATCGGTAAGTACGCATTAATATAGCCGTTGCCGACCGCTTTCATATAAGCAAAGCTCTTTTCAAAGCCCCACTCATTCAGATCATCGAAAAATAAACCGCCAACACCACGCGTTTCATCTCGGTGAGGTAAATAAAAGTATTTATCACACCAGGCTTTATGTTCAGCATATACCTCATCGCCAAATGGTTGGCATAAGGTTTTTGCCGTGTCATGCCAATGCAGGCAGTCTTCATCAAAAGGATAAAATGGCGTTAAGTCAAAACCACCGCCAAACCACCAGACGGGTGCCTCTCCTTCCTTTTCTGCAATGAAAAAACGCACATTAGCGTGAGAAGTGGGTACATAAGGGTTGTTAGGGTGAACAACTAAAGAAACCCCCATGGCTTCAAAGCTACGACCCGCAAGTTCTGGCCGATGTGCTGTCGCAGAAGCGGGCATTTTAGTACCAAACACATGAGAGAAGTTGACACCAGCTTGTTCGAACACGGCACCGCCGCGCATCACACGGCTACGGCCACCACCACCTTGTTCACGCTGCCACTCGTCTTGTTCAAAAGTAGCCTGACCATCTTGCGCTTCAAGGGCATGACAAATACGATCTTGAAGATCGAGTAAAAAGGCTTTAACCGCAGCTTTATCGACTGTTTGCATGCTGACTATCCTTGGCGAAAAACATTACCTGTAAGTGCATCACGAATTTCAGACGGATTATCACGGCCACCTGTATCACCTTGTAAAATAGCAGGCAAACAGTGACCAAGCTGTAATTCGACTTCTGCAGCTGTACGACCAGGTTCTTGCCCCGACAAGTTTGCACTGGTTGAAGTGATAGGTTTGCCAAATTCACGACATAGTTGTTGTACCACCGGATGATCGGTTACCCGTACCGCAATCGTTGAAAATTGCCCCGTAAGGTAAGCGGGAACCGTTGCTTTTGTTGGCATCACCCAAGTCACAGGACCCGGCCATGTCGCTTGGATCTGCTGACGTTGAGCAAATGATAACTGGCTATCATCAATGTAAGGCAACAATTGGTCATAATCCGCAGCAATTAAGATCAAACCTTTTTCGATTGGACGTTGCTTAATCTCAAGCAATTTCATAACAGCTTGCTCATTGTCGGGATCACAGCCCACGCCAAAGACAGCTTCGGTTGGATAGGCGATAACCTCTCCCTGTTGCAGTGCGGTGATCACTTGCGCAAAATTTTCCACGTCACCCTCATTATTATTTAGCTGATTATCATTTAACTTTCTGTTTACTAGTTTACCTACTCTCGGCGAGCAACTCCATGATGGAATCACATGAGGTAAAACCACCGACGCAAACGTTTTCCTTATCGAAAAATCACCGTATAATGCGGCCAACACGTATTCTTAGCGACGTCTTAAGTGATCAACAGGAGATCGGAATGAAAGTTGGAATTATCATGGGTTCGAAATCTGACTGGCCAACCATGCAACATGCTGCTGAAATGCTTGACCGCTTCAATGTCCCTTATGAAACGAAAGTTGTTTCTGCTCACCGTACTCCTCAACTGCTAGCAGATTACGCGAATAGCGCTAAAGAGCGTGGGATTAAAGTGATCATAGCAGGTGCTGGCGGGGCCGCGCACCTACCAGGCATGGCGGCCGCATTTACCAGCCTACCCGTATTAGGGGTTCCTGTTCAATCTCGAGCACTAAAAGGCATGGATTCATTGCTCTCAATTGTCCAAATGCCAAAAGGTATCGCGGTAGGCACATTAGCAATTGGTGAAGCAGGCGCGGCAAACGCAGGGATTTTAGCGGCACAAATCATTGGCACGCACGATGAAGAGGTGATGGCTAAAGTGGAAGCATTCCGCAGTGAACAAACTGAAACCGTTCTTGCGAATCCAAATCCAGCTGAGGACTAATCACATGCACGTACTGGTTTTAGGCGCAGGTCAACTCGCACGTATGATGTCATTAGCGGGTGCACCACTGAATATAGAAATCTCAGCCTTTGATGTGGCAAGTGAAAATATTGTTCACCCGCTAACACAAGCAGTGATCGGCCAAGGCTTAGCCTCTGCTATTGCGCGCGCAGACGTTATTACAGCAGAATTTGAGCATATCCCGCACCATATTCTTGATGTCTGTGAACAAAGTGGAAAATTCCTGCCAACCACAGATGCAATTAAAGCCGGTGGTGATCGCCGTATCGAGAAAGCGTTGCTCGATAACGCAAAAGTACGCAATGCTAAATATTACGTTATCAATACCCGTGCTGATTTTGATGCTGCTGTTGAGCACGTAGGGCTGCCTATGGTACTAAAAAGTGCACTCGGTGGTTACGATGGTAAAGGGCAGTGGCGACTAAAAGATCTCGCGCAAATGGATACTATCTGGGCTGAGATGGCGCTATGCATTAATGCAACACCAACCCAAGCCATTGTTGCTGAAGAGTTTGTCCCGTTCAATCGTGAAGTATCACTGATTGGTGCGCGTGGCAAAGATGGTTCCGTTGCTGTCTACCCGCTCGCGGAAAATGTGCATACAGATGGGGTATTAAGTCTATCAACGGCAATTAATGAAGCAGCACTGCAAGCACAAGCCAAGCAGATGTTTACCGCTGTCGCTGATAGCCTTGATTATGTCGGCGTGTTAGCCCTTGAGTTTTTTGACCTAAATGGCGAGCTACTGGTTAATGAAATTGCCCCTCGCGTTCATAACTCGGGGCACTGGACGCAACAAGGTGCTGAAACATGCCAATTTGAAAACCATTTACGCGCAGTCTGTGGCTTGCCTTTGGGTAGCACAGCTTTGATCCGCCCAACAGCGATGATCAATATTTTAGGGGAAGACTCCTTACCAGAAAGCATCCTCGCTGAAGCTGGTTGCCATGTGCACTGGTACGGCAAAGAAAAACGAGCAGGCCGCAAGATGGGGCATATTAATGTGTGTGCCTCAACGCCAGACGCCTTAGTGGATGCATTACACGCTCTCAGCCAACAACTGGATAGCGACGCATTTCCAGCCCTCAAGCGCTAAAGTGTTTTTCTCGCCCTAAAACCACAAAAGCCAGCATAATGCTGGCTTTTGTTTCGATACTATCGAATAGCTTATTCGTTTTGCTCTGGCTCAACAGCATCCTGATACGCGTGGCACTTTCTATCAGCACACTGCAATTTAATCCCACTCGCCAACTTCTTCTCAATCAGCAAGCCATAGCCACAAGACTGACAGCTGCCACTCACTGGCTTATTATTCACAGCAAAGCGACATGTCGGATACTGGTCACAGGCAAAGAACATTTTGCCATAACGTGATTTACGCTCAAGCAAATGCCCTTTACCACAACTCGGGCAGGCGATATGGGTGTCTTCTGCTTTTTTCTCTAACGGTTCGATATGATGGCAGGTCGGGTAATTCAAACAACCGATGAACATGCCATAGCGACCTTGGCGTAATACCAACTCGTCGCTACACTCAGGACAAGGCTTGCCTAAATGCTTAACGATATGCCCATCATTTTGGTGAAGTGGCTGAATAAACTCACAGCTTGGGTATTGGCTACAGCCCAAAAATGGCCCTCGCTTACCAAAGCGCATGGTTAATTCACTGCCGCATTCAGGGCAAGCTTGGTGCTCCAACGCTTGTTCGTGAGCAGCAAAAAGTTCTTGGTCAATTCTACCTGACATGGTGATTTATACTGCCGTTAACTGATTAATGAATGTAGCCATCTTCCATGCCATACAGTAGCTCTTCCATCTGACTGTATGCACTTTCATTACCCGGTGCATTAAATAGCACCATCAGAATAATCCATTGAAGATCATCTAAGATAAATTCGTTGGTTTCGAGCTCCATGACGCGATCGATCACCATCTCGCGAGTATCAGCACTCAATACATGAATTTGCTCTAAATAAATTAAAAAGCCACGACAAGCGACATCAAGTCGAGCCATTTCTTGTGGGGTATAAATCCGAATCGATGTCACCGCACTGGTATTCATGTACGGATGTTGTTCCGTTTCTTGTAGCGCAGCCAGCTTTTCTAACCAAGAAAGCGCTTTGTAAATATCTTCTTGATGAAAGCCCGCTCGAAGTAGCTCATCGGATAGTTCTTCCTGATCAACCAACAGCTCAGCATCGCTGTGTATATAGGTTTCAAACAGGTACATTAAGATATCCATCATGACTTGCCCCTCCTCGTTTTGATATAGCCACCGGGTACTGAGGTAACAAACCCAAGTAATTCTAGCTCTACTAATTGCATCATTACTTCGTGTACGGGTTGTTCACTACGTTCAGCAACCACATCTACGGGTGTTGCTTCATTGCCTACGGTAGCCAACAAGGCTGGAAATGGCAATTGCTGATCTTCACCCTGTGGCAGAGTTTGGCTTAATTGACTATTTATTGCGCACTCTGTCAGTGCACCTACCTCCTCAAAGATATCGACCGGGGTTTCTACTAATTTAGCACCCGATTTTATTAATGCGTTACAGCCTCGACTTTCGGGGTGACGAATTGAACCAGGCAGAGCAAATACATCCCGTCCTTGCTCTACCGCGTAACGTGCCGTAATGAGTGAGCCACTCTTTTCGGCAGCTTCTATCACTAGTACGCCGACCGACAAGCCACTGATCACTCGGTTACGTCTTGGAAAGTTTTGCGGGCGTGGTTTTTCGTCTGGCCAAAACTCTGAAACCAATGCCCCTTGCTCTTTTATCTTAGCGGCTAAATCACGATGGCGGGCAGGGTAAACTTGCGATAACCCCGAACCGAGTACCGCAACCGTCGCGCCACCATGCTTTAATGCACCATTGTGTGCTTGACCATCAACGCCTAATGCCAATCCACTGGTTACCACATAATCAGCTGTCACTAACGCGCCAGCAAAATCATAAGCAGACTCACGCCCATCAATGCTGGCCGAACGACTGCCAACAATTGCCAATTGTGGCGCACTTAAATATTCCACTTGCCCGCACACAAACAACACAGGGGGCGGCGCGGCAATTTGTTTCAGTAGAGCAGGGTAGGCAGGAGAATCTAGCGTTAGAATAGTATTGTCGGCTTGCTCTGCCCACATTAGGCAGCGATCAATGCGGGCTTGATTAGGTTCACGAAACAGGGCTATCTGCGAGAGTGATAACCCCAATGAAGTTAGCTGCTCGGTCGACATGGTTCGTAGCTGTGTTGGTGTGCCGTGCTGCAATAAACGACTGGCCTTTACCCCTCCAATCTGAGGGATCGCGGTGAGTGCAAGCCAGTCTTCCAACTGATTCATTGTGTCAGTTGAGGCGATCGCGCCGACACACCAGCACTGAAAGGCTCGGTACTACGTAATACAACCGCGAGGCTAAATGCATCATAAGCGCGGATCACCATGACTTCACCAATCCCTCTAGGGGCTAACTGAAATTGCTTACCGACATACGGTGATTGTTTGTATTGATAGCTGCCCTTGCTGCCTTCAACCTCTGTCGCTGGATGATACAACTGCAAAACATGTCCTGCTTGTAATGCGTCTAAATGCCCTTTATCCAGCACCACCACTTCCGACGTGGCAATGTACGACTGCCCACCAATTGCCCCCATGACTTGAGCTGCAATATCCGTCGGAGGATTGGCCGGTGAAAAGTGTAAATCCGCACTCGCTCCAAGCGCAGGGGCGGGTAATAGCACATCATTAAGGTTTATTTCTTGGCGGTATGATTGCAATGCCAAAGTGCTGGTTTCATCTTGCTGAGCCAAGACAGTTAATTTCGCGACTTCCTTTAATACTGTGACGCTTTTGCTGCCTTGACGGCTATAAGTTTCAATCGGGCGGTATACCCACCACGCTTCCCCAACAGGTAGCAGGGTATCAGCCCAAACGACATCGCCAGCCGAAAGCTGTTTGCGCTGATCATCACTGCCCAATACGCGTGGTGCTTTCGCAAGTGCCTCATCAGATAACAAACGATGTTCAACTAAATATGGCAGCACTAAAGAGGACTGGAGTGTTGTGATCGGTGAACGCGTGACTTTAATCGTCGGTGATAGTTTAATGACCTTCGACGGCTTACGCTGCAAACGCGGCTGACCATCGACCCACACTAAATACAGCTTGTCACCAGGGTATATAAGGTGTGGATTTTCAATTTCAGGGTTCGCTTGCCATAATTTAGGCCATAGCCAAGGCGTTGCAAGGAAATGGTTTGAAATATCCCACAAAGTATCCCCTTTCTTAACGGTGTAAACATTCGGGATGTTTTCATTCAATACGAGGCTATTACTGTTGTTGCTCGCCAAGCTCGGCTGAATACATACCGCGACGGTAAGTACACATGAAAAAAGAAAAGAGAGGGGCTTCATGACGCTATCCTTGCACTACACAGATCCATATTCTGGTTAGCTGTTACTGTAGCTGTTTGTCTATAGATATCGCCCAGCGTGACAGTGGCAGAGGCCCAGTGTCTATCGCCATACTCTAACGAGCTATCGCTTTTCGGCTGACCTCACGCTTTCAATTTCGGCTTTGCAGCCGCACACATCAAGGTTGTTGAACTTGCCGAAAACTGTTTACTGAACTTTACAGCTAGCCTCTGATATTGAACATTCATCACCGATGCTGTTATTTGATCATTAAAATGACTAGAATTAGAACAAATTAATTTTTGGCACTGTTCATTTTTCGAGTACCTATGTCTTTATTGCAAGTATTAACATTCCCAGATGATCGCCTACGCACCGTAGCTAAGCCTGTTGAAGCTGTTACCCCAGAGATCCAAAAAATTGTCGATGACATGATTGAAACCATGTACGACGAAGAAGGTATCGGCCTTGCGGCTACGCAAGTTGATATTCATCAACAAATCGTAGTGATTGATATCTCTGAAGAACGCAATCAGCCTATGGTACTGATTAACCCAGAAATCACCGAAAAACGCGGTGAAGATGGCATCGAAGAGGGTTGTCTGTCTGTTCCAGGCGCACGGGCATTAGTGTCTCGTGCCGCTGAAGTATCAGTAAAAGCACTCGATCGTGATGGTAACCCATTCTCGTTTGAAGCTGATGACCTACTTGCGATTTGTGTTCAGCACGAACTCGACCACTTAGCGGGTAAACTTTTCGTCGATTACCTATCGCCACTGAAACGTAAGCGCATTCAAGACAAGCTAGCGAAAATCAAACGTTTCAACGAAAAGACCCAATAAGCCAAACCTTTAAGGACGCTACCTTGAGCAAACCTTTGAAAATCGTTTTTGCTGGTACGCCAGACTTCGCCGCCCGTCACTTGGCGGCGTTGTTGTCTTCACAGCATGAAGTTATTGCCGTTTACACTCAACCAGACCGTCCTGCCGGTCGTGGTAAAAAACTCACGGCGAGCCCAGTTAAAGCACTGGCACTTGAACATAGCATTCCCGTTTACCAACCCGAGAATTTCAAGTCAGAGGAAGCGAAACAAGCACTGACTGATCTTGATGCTGATTTGATGGTAGTAGTGGCATACGGCTTGTTATTACCCCAAGCAGTATTGGATACCCCGAAATTGGGCTGTATCAATGTTCATGGTTCAATTTTACCGCGCTGGCGTGGCGCTGCACCCATTCAACGTTCTATCTGGGCGGGCGATGCCGAAACCGGTGTCACCATCATGCAGATGGATATTGGCCTAGATACCGGTGACATGCTGAAAATTGCCACGCTGCCGATTGAGTCGACAGATACTAGCGCGACCATGTACAACAAACTGGCTGAACTGGGCCCCGATGCCTTAATTAACTGCCTGAGCGATATTGCAGCAGGCGATGCTGTGCCAGTGAAGCAAGATGATGAGCTGGCCAACTACGCGAAAAAGCTCAGCAAAGAAGAAGCTAAAATTGATTGGACCATGGATGCCGAAGCGATTGAACGATGCGTTCGTGCATTCAACCCATGGCCAATGAGCTACTTCACGGTCGCTGAGCAAAATATTAAAGTGTGGCGCAGCGCCGTTGAAGCCGATAACCAAGGCCAAGCAGCAGGTACTATCCTGTCAGCTGACAAGCACGGTATTGTGGTTGCAACCGGTAAAGGCGCATTACGCCTAATTGAACTACAACCTCCCGGTAAGAAAGCGATGCAAAGCCAAGATTTGCTGAACTCTCGCCGTGAATGGTTTGAACCCGGCACCGTTTTGTAATGCTAAAGCCAGTGCTTGCACTGGCTTTTCTTTTCTACTGCGCTAGAAAAAACGCAACATTATCGCTTAATGCCCCATGGTATTAAGGTTACAAAGAATTTCAGGAAAATCCGCATGAATGTAAGAGCCGCTGCAGCCAAAGTTATCTATCAGGTTGTTGATCAGGGCCAATCCCTTTCCAACGTACTCCCTGCTGCTCAACAAGATGTCAGAGAGCGAGACCAAGCGCTATTGCAGGAAATTTGTTATGGCGTACTACGCTGGCTTCCGCGTTTAGAGTCGATCACCAATCACCTGATGGACAAACCATTAAAAGGCAAACAACGGGTTTTCCACCATCTTATTCTCGTGGGTTTGTACCAATTGGGTCATATGCGTATCCCCGCGCATGCTGCTGTTGCCGAAACGGTTGATGCCACCAAAAACCTTAAAAAACCACAGCTTCGCGGTTTGATTAATGCCATTTTACGTAATTACCAGCGTCAGCAAGAAACGCTCGATGAGCAATCAATCAGCCATGATGCCGGTCGTTACGGCCACCCGAGCTGGTTACTAAAACTGCTTAAAAGTAGCTACCCAGAGCAACTGGAAGCGATTGTTGAAGCCAATAATACCAAAGCGCCAATGTGGCTGCGTGTCAACCGTCAGCACCACACCCGTGATGCATACCGCACCTTGCTAGACAATGAAGGGATTGCGACAGAATTGCACCCTCAGGCAGGCGATGCCCTACGCCTATTAAAACCATGCGATGTGACTCAACTACCGGGATTTGCCGAAGGTTGGGTATCGGTTCAAGATGCTGCGGCACAATTAGCGGTTGAATACTTACAGCCACAATCTGGCGAACTGATCCTTGATTGCTGCGCCGCACCTGGTGGTAAAACAGCCCACATCATGGAACGCCAACCCGATACCCAAGTAGTTGCGATTGACTGTGATGAACACCGTCTATCTCGAGTACACGAAAACCTTGAGCGCTTGAACCTTACCGCGCAAGTGCTATGCGCCGATGCGCGTTACCCAAGTGATTGGTGGCAAGGTGAAAAATTTGATCGCATTTTGCTAGATGCGCCTTGTTCAGCAACAGGGGTTATTCGCCGCCACCCAGACATCAAATGGCTACGCCGTGCAGACGATATTGCGGCATTAGCCGAGCTTCAAGCTGAAATTTTTGATGCTATGTGGCTACAGCTCAAGTCGGGCGGTACCTTAGTCTACGCAACGTGTTCAATCACACCGCAAGAAAACAGCGAACAAGTTAAAGCCTTCTTAGGTCGTACTGCTGATGCCACCTTAATGGATAGCGATCCGACCAATCCAGGCCGTCAAATCCTACCCGGCGAAGAGCAAATGGATGGCTTCTACTACGCAGTATTGAAGAAGCAATAAGTTACATTTAACGCTAAAACGATAACAATCAGGCTATTTCAATCTAGCCTGATTGTAAAATCGGAGTAAGCTACGTCGTATTAGAATCAGGCGCTAACGTGCCATCGTCCAATATTAGAGACATGTAATCAGGCGAATGCTATGAAGATAATCATCCTCGGAGCCGGTCAGGTCGGGGGCACACTCGCAGAAAACTTAGTGGGTGAGAACAACGATATCACCATCGTTGATAAAGACCCTGAGCGTCTGCGTGAGCTGCAAGATAAGTATGACCTACGTGTTGTACAAGGCTTTGCGAGTCACCCTAAAACCTTACGCGATGCAGGCGCACAAGATGCCGACATGCTGGTTGCCGTCACCAACTCAGACGAAACCAACATGATCGCCTGTCAGATTGCCTTCTCTTTATTTAACACGCCCAACCGTGTTGCACGTATTCGCTCACCTGAATACCTGAAAGAAAAAGAACAACTGTTCCAATCGGACGCCGTACCGGTCGATCACCTGATTGCACCAGAAGAACTGGTAACAGGTTATATTGAGCGTTTAATTGAGTACCCAGGCGCACTTCAAGTGGTGGGTTTTGCTGAAGATAAAGTCGGCCTGGTCGCGGTAAAAGCCTACTACGGGGGGCCACTGGTCGGTAATGCGTTATCCGCCCTGCGTGAGCACATGCCGCATGTTGATACCCGTGTTGCGGCTATTTTCCGTCAAGGCCGTCCTATTCGCCCACAAGGCACCACCATCATTGAAGCCGATGATGAAGTGTTCTTTGTCGCGGCAAGCAATCACATCCGCTCTGTTATGAGTGAATTGCAACGTCTTGAAAAGCCGTATAAGCGTTTGATGATTGTTGGTGGGGGTAATATTGGTGCAGGTTTAGCGCGTCGATTAGAACAAACCTACAGTGTGAAGCTGATTGAGCGCAATCCAGAACGTGCTGAAAACTTATCTGAAATGCTAGAGAACACAATCGTGTTTTGTGGCGATGCCTCTGATCAAGAACTTCTCAGCGAAGAGCACATCGAACAAATTGATGTCTTTATTGCCGTAACCAATGACGATGAAGCCAATATCATGTCGGCGATGCTTGCCAAACGCATGGGTGCCAAAAAAGTCATGGTACTTATTCAGCGTGGTGCTTACGTTGATTTAGTCCAAGGCGGCACAATTGATATTGCGATTTCACCACAACAAGCCACCATTTCAGCCTTGTTAACCCATGTGCGTAAAGCCGATATCGTTAATGTTTCATCGCTACGTCGTGGCGCAGCAGAAGCGATTGAGGCCATAGCACACGGTGATGCCAGCACATCCAAAGTGGTGGGGCGTGCCATCAGTGATATTAAGCTACCGCCGGGTACCACGATAGGTGCCATCGTGCGTGGCGAAGAAGTATTGATTGGCCACGACCGAACGGTTATTGAGCAAGACGATCACGTGGTGATGTTCTTGGTTGATAAGAAATACATCCCAGACGTTGAACGCCTGTTCCAACCAAGTCCGTTCTTCTTATAAAATATTATGGTTAATTACCGTCCTATCCTATTCGTGATTGGGTTGGTCTTATCAAAGATCGCCCTGTTCATGTACGTCCCTACTTTAGTGGCGTTTTTTACTGGCACCGGTGGCTTTATTGATTTTGCCACTGCGGTGATCATCACCCATGTTGTGGCATTTTTATGCCTCACTTTTGGCCGTACCAACGATTTTAAACTCGGGGTACGCGACATGTTCTTGATCACCACTTTGGTGTGGACCATTGCCAGTGCCTTTGCGGCACTGCCTTTTGTGTTCATCAACCATATCAGCTTTACCGATGCCTATTTCGAAACCATGTCAGGGATCACCACCACGGGTTCAACAGTACTCAGTGGCCTTGATGATATGGCGCCCAGTATTTTGCTATGGCGTTCCACCCTACAATGGCTCGGCGGCGTCGGCTTCATCGTCATGGGGGTGGCCATCTTGCCGATGCTCAATGTCGGGGGGATGCGGCTGTTCCAAACGGAATCATCAGATTGGTCAGATAAAAGCTCGCCACGAACCAAAAGTGTCGCCAAAAATATCGTCAATGTGTATTTGATCTTAACAGGTCTGTGTGTGGTCGGTTATATGTTGGCTGGCATGAATACTTTTGATGCCATTAACCATGCCTTCACCACACTCTCAACAGGGGGCTATTCCACCTCTGATGGTTCAATGAACCACTTCTCCAATGCAGCACATTGGGTTGCCATTATCTTTATGTTTGCCGGTGGTTTACCTTTCTTGCTGTTTGTACAGATGCTAAGAAAGAAAAGCGCGACCGCGTTATTTAACGATGCGCAAGTACGAGGCTTTACCCTGTTAGTGCTGACAACTGGGTTATTAGTGGCACTATGGCTCACGTTCGATAAAGATTACGCCTTTATTGATGCGTTTAGAGTCTCGCTGTTCAACATCATTTCGGTAGTCACCACCACAGGTTTTGGCCTCGATGACTTCACCAACTGGGGTCCTTTCCCTGCGATAGTGTTTGCTTTCATTATGTTGGTGGGCGGCTGTTCAGGCTCTACTGCGGGCGGGATCAAAATCTTTCGCTTCCAAGTCGCGTTTGCCTTATTACGTAAGCAAATGATGCAACTGATCCACCCTTCAGGTGTCTTTATCCAGCGCTATAACGGCCGCCCGGTTACCGACGGTATCGTCCGTTCAGTGGTGGCATTTGCCCTGACCTTCATCATCACAATTGTGGTGGTGGCCGCTATTCTAGGGATGTTGGGATTAGACCCAGTCACCAGTGTTACAGGGGCAGTTACAGCCGTTGCAAACGTAGGACCAGGAATGGGGAATATTATCGGGCCTACGGGTAATTTTGCGACCTTACCCGATGCGGCAAAATGGGTGCTGAGCTTAGGCATGTTAATGGGCCGTTTGGAGATATTGACAGTACTGGTGGTATTTTTCCCCGCTTTTTGGCGAGACTAATCCCACACCGTACCTGAGAATAACCAAGTTTCAGATACCAAAACGGCGCTCATCAGCGCCGTTTTTTATTGTTTGCTCAAACCTTCACGCAATCAAGTTGCCACTCATCAAATAGGCTTCACGTATAAATAGATCGCGAAGAAATGACAGATGGTGCCGCCTAAGACAAACAAATGCCAAATTGCATGATTGTACGGGATTCGCTTATTGACGTAGAACACCACACCTAGCGAGTAAATCACACCACCCAGCCCCAATAGCACTAAACCACCAGTCGCTAAAGAAAGCGACAATTGATATACCGCAATCAGAGCTAACCATCCCATCACTAAATAGGTGGCCAGAGATAGCTTTTTAAAACGGTATACGAAGACAATTTTAAGGGCGATACCCAGCAGTGCTAATCCCCAAATCACCGCCATCAATGTCATGGCAAGTGGGGTACGCAAAGTGATCAACAAAAAGGGGGTATAAGTGCCCGCGATCAATAAATAAATCGCACAGTGATCCAGCGTTTTAAGGACCCGCTTGGCTTTTTCGAGGGTGATCGCATGATACAAAGTCGACGCC
Organism: Photobacterium kagoshimensis; assembly: GCF_050337045.1. Taxonomy (NCBI): domain Bacteria; kingdom Pseudomonadati; phylum Pseudomonadota; class Gammaproteobacteria; order Vibrionales; family Vibrionaceae; genus Photobacterium; species Photobacterium kagoshimensis. Next base: position 15,498 of record NZ_JAKJSO010000026.1, read on the forward strand.
AAATACAGCAATATCATACTACCGCCATAAACGCTTAAACTTGCAATACTCATGCTGTCAGCATTGAGGTTATTGGCCTGTACTAGCAATAAGGCTAACCCTACGATACCAAATAGCATGCCAAGGCCATGGCTCACACTGTTGGCAATCTCTTCCGCTACCGAATATTGTGGCCCGGCACTTTTGTTCATTGTTATCGCTCCTAATAGAGTTAAAGCTCAGCTTAGGAGCAGTATCGCATAACTTAGCGTACACTTGTACGCTGAAATTAAATTAATCGTTATTTTTACTGCCACCTCTTTCGCTCCCCCCCTGTCATTACAATTAGGTAGTCTCATCAAGGAAAGCCACGACTTGTTCACCCGCAGCTTCTGGCGAGCAATCTGCACTGATTTGTAGTTCACGCTTCAACTCACCACGACCAATAAAACTGGCCAACATGCCAGAGACACCTTTCAAGCGGCGATCCACTTCGAACCACAATTGCAACCCTTGCTCATCGCGATAAGCAACCACTTCCAATTCACGCCAGCGGCCATGGAATGGCCCAGAGACCGGCACAAATTCAAACTCTTGTACAAAAGGCAGGGCAAAACCGGTTGCCGCTTCGCACTCAACCTGACGGATACGTAACCCCACTTGCTCTAACGCGGTGAACACTCCATCCATTAACGGCTCAGGGCGAACTGTCAGGGTGTCTTTATCTTTCGGATCCACCGCCAAGGCAATATCTAACGAAGTATCAAGCCATACTTGGGCATCGCCAATCGTCACTGGAGTATTAAACGGCAGGTCGAGAGTAAAAGTAAATTGACGTTCCTCTTGCGCTTCAATCACAAAAGCTTCAGGCAAAGACCATTCAGCCAGCTTGCACGTTTGCGGTATTTTTTCTTTGCGCTGATCACTGTCTCCCCGCCCAGTTGTAACCTCATCAAGGTAGCGACAGCAAAGTGCCAAATGAATATTATCAATTTGCTGCTCGATCGCCCCGCCTTGTACGCGGATCTCGATGGGCAGAGGCTGACCTGGGATCAAAACATCCTGAGGTAGAATCGTATCAACTTTGGCGGCGCCAATACCGACGCTGGCGAGACTCTTACGAAATAAAGACATGCATCCTCCTTGCGCATTGCATCGATACGGGCAAAAAAGGAGCCGCTCTATCGATGATGCAGACGAATAATGAATAATCATCGGGCTAAAGATAAGTTATCTCTATCTTGTACAGCCCTCTAAAAAATCGCAAGTCTATTTAGTAAGTTACAATCTAAACAATAGTTCACGAGAGGTGATAAATACGGAGGGAGGGAGAGAAACAAAAGAACAGACAGAGAAAATACGGAGCGCTGTCATGAGTAACAAGGCTCCGTCTTAGCGATTATTTCAGTAGTTCTATGGTCGCTTGGCGAGCCGCATCAGGATCTCGCGCTAAAATACCATCAACCACTTTCTGATGAAGCTCTAACTTCAACATACGTTCACGGGTAATAATACGGAAATAGCTTTCAAACACCGCTTTGAACAAGTTACCAAACGGACTGATAAAATGATTACCCGAGGCAAAATAGATCAACTGATGAAAGCGGGTATCGATCGCAATCCAGCGCTCTTGCTCAAAGTGCTCACCTAACTTGTGCATCTCTTGAACCAAGCTCGCCAGCTCATCACGATCAGCATCACTCGCATTAAGCGCAGTACATGCTGCCGCTTCCGGTTCTAATGTTAATCGCACCCGTTGAAACTCTTCAACTAACTCACCCGAATCATCAAAATCGAGCCATGCCAATAAATCTTGATCCAGATAGTTCCAGTTACGTTTTGGCAATACACGGGTACCAATACGTGGACGCGGTAACACCATGCCTTTGGCCGCCAACATTTTAATCGCTTCACGTACTGCGGTTCGGCTAACCCCATACATTTCACCCAGCTCAACCTCACCCGGTAAGATATCACCAGGGGGTGTTTCACCTTTCAAGATGCGCTGACCAATTGATTCCGCTAACCGATACGACAGGTTTCGGCTCGTCACTAACCGTTGCTGATCTCGCTCCATTATTCCCCCTCAAAGGCTCTTTTTATAATAGTTGCCAATTTATTTTATCGCTGTTCAATATTGAGCAGCCTAATACGGCGCAATTAGACCACAAAGCCTGCATGGTGAAACGGCTTATCTTCACACTTGTATCAGATATCCGTTTTTTTGCGTTTTTTATGAGCCACTCTCAACCAACCCGACAGAATACATCGTTCATAATTTGCTCGACTCGCTAAAAGCTTGCTGGTATCCTAGCCACGTTTTCAGACGGTAAGTATCACGCTAAACACCACGGTGACGACATCCCCAATCACCACCGTACTAGCGTCATCTCATTTGTAATCTCTTTTTGGCCACGGATGTGCCTGATTAATAGGTAAAAACCATGCGCCCAATGACTTTCGCTCGCTCAAATACCCGTAGTCCATCTCTGTCTCGTACCACTTCGCATGCGCCACGCTTTAAAGCACGCACTGCACCACAAGTGTCTGCCGATGTTCACCAGATGCCAAGTCAAACTATCATTGCCACGAAAAAGGCCGATGATAAAGCGGCGTAAAAGCCAAGAGAGTACAAGACAGCAAACTTTGCTGTCTTTCTTTCAGAAACCATCTTGGTATACTTTCTCCATAATAAAAACATGACAATTTATTCAGCCTTCATTGTGGAGAAAAAATGAAAACCCACCGCGTTAACGAACTGATTGAACTGATCCACCCAGAGTGGAAAAAGAACCCAGAACTTAACCTGATCGAGTTCCTGCTAGAACTAGCGAAAGAAGCTAAGTTTGAAGGCAAGCTAGAAGATCTGACCGACGATGTTCTGATTTACCACCTTAAAATGCGTAACAGCGATCAAAAAGAGATGATCCCAGGCCTCGCGAAAGACTGTGAGAATGATTTCAAAACCGCCATTTTACGTGCGCGTGGCATCATTGAATAATTCACAATAGCCCTCCATCTTCGCAAGTTAACATTGGGTGAGCACTCTTGGTTTCTTCACTGTTCACCTGATGTTTTTCTCCTCACTTTCCTTCTGTTATAGCCTAAAAACGCTTGTTCTGTACCGATTACAGAAATTATGACCGTGCTAGAGTAATCCGCAAACCGACTGTTATATAATCAGTTGATAACATACGCGTATCATTTATAGCGATCAGGCAACGTATCTGATCAAACGGCACACCTTCGCGTGGGCCCCAAGGAAAGTAATGCCATGAGCCAAGAGAAAATCAAGATTAAGGATGTCACCCCGCAGCAGTTTAACCCTAAGACCCACAAAGGTAACGCCGACCGTTTTAATCCCAGCAATCGTATCTATGTGCGTGCAGTAAAAGGGATTTACCAACAATTACGCCAGCGAATGGGCTGGGTATTGATGGTGTTGTTTATGGGGATACCCTGGATCCCCTACGGGGAGCGCCAAGCCATATTGCTCGATATCGGCCAACAACAATTTCACTTCTTTGGCACCACGTTGTGGCCACAGGATCTGACCTTATTAGCCACCGTTTTCATGATTGCGGCCTTCGCCTTATTCTTTATCACCACCTTTTTAGGCCGAGTCTGGTGTGGCTACTTTTGCCCACAAACCGTATGGACCTTTATTTATATTTGGTTTGAAGAAAAGCTTGAGGGAGCAGCCAACAAGCGTCGTAAGCAAGATGGCATGAAACTTACGCCTAAACTGCTATTTAGAAAAACGCTCAAGCACCTCGCTTGGATTGGCGTCGCCTTATTAACCGGCCTAACCTTTGTTGGTTACTTCGTTCCTATTACATCACTGTTTATCGATTTCTTTACCTTCAGCACCAGCTTTTCTGCTGGCTTTTGGGTGCTGTTTTTTGCTGGTTGTACTTATGCGAACGCGGGCTGGATGCGCTCGATTGTCTGTATCCACATGTGCCCTTACGCGCGCTTTCAATCAGCGATGTTTGATAAAGACACCTACATTGTTGGCTACAATACCGATCGCGGCGAAGCCCGTGGCCCTCGCTCACGCAAAAAAGATCCACAAGCATTGGGACTCGGCGACTGCATTGATTGCAACCTGTGTGTCCAAGTGTGCCCAACCGGGATCGATATTCGAGATGGCCTGCAATATGAATGTATAAACTGTGGCGCCTGCGTCGACGCCTGCGATGCAACTATGGATCGCATGGGGTATGAAACACGCTTAATCAGCTACACCACAGAACATAAATTAGCAGGGAAACACACCAAGGTGATGCGTCCTAAGCTGATCGGCTATGGGGCTGTCATGATCGCCATGATAGGGCTGTTTTTCGTTTTACTCGCCAGTGTGAATCCGATGGGATTGGATGTGATTCGCGATCGTAGCCAGCTGTTCAAAGAAAACAACGATGGCCTAGTCGAAAACACATACACCTTAAAAATTCTCAATAAAACCCAACAAGCGCGGACTTACCAGCTCTCGGTTAGCGGGTTAGAAGGCGTAGAATGGTACGGTGCCCAAACGGTCAATGTGGCAGCAGGTGAAATTTATACCTTGCCGATCAGCCTTGGGGTCGACCCATATGATCTGACTACACCGATTGCTGATATCACCTTCATTATGCAAGACACCGCTAGCGATGCGGGGGATCCATTACACACGGAAAGTCGCTTTATCGGCGAGCTACGTTAACGTCTGAAAAGATAGTCACTCAGCAACGTCGCTATTTTTAGCACACCGCTTTAGCCAGCCTCAGAAAAGGACCAGCACAGGTCCTTTTTTGATCTAGTGGTATACTCTTTCCCATTCATTCGGCTGTGGACACCTCCATGACACAACAAAGCTTTAGTTTTTCTGATCTCACCCCTGATTTATTGCTTGATGCCTTAGACAGTACAGGCATTCGTGCAGAGTCAGGCTTGTTAGCACTCAATAGCTATGAAAACCGGGTTTATCAATTTCAAGCAGAAGATCGCTCACGCTATGTCGTCAAGTTCTACCGTCCTCAGCGCTGGACCAACGAACAAATCCAAGAAGAGCACGATTTCAGCCATGAACTGGTTGAGCAAGAAATCCCCATTGCAGCCCCCATCAAGATCGATGGTGAAAGCCTGCTGCATTATCAAGGCCATCGCTTTGCCTTATTCCCAAGTGTTGGCGGGCGTCAATTTGAAGTCGATAATTTTGACCAACTCGAAGGGGTAGGCCGCTTTCTTGGCCGTATTCACCAAGCCAGCCAAGGCTCATCTTTCAAACACCGTCCAACCATAGGGTTAGACGAATATTTGCATCAACCGCGCCAGATCCTCGAAAACGCAGACTTCATTCCCGATCACCTCAAAAATGTCTTCTTTGCTGATCTTGATACCTTAATTGGCGAACTCACTCAGCAGTGGCATACCCATTGGCAACCCCTGCGTTTACACGGTGATTGTCACCCAGGTAATATTTTATGGCGTGATGGCCCGATGTTTGTCGACCTCGACGATGCCCGTAACGGCCCTGCCATTCAAGATTTATGGATGCTGTTAAATGGCGATCGCCATGACCAACTCGCACAGCTTGATACCATTCTTGAGGGGTATAATGAGTTTGCTGATTTTAATCATAATCAGCTGCAACTAATTGAGCCTTTACGCGGTCTTAGAATGGTGCATTATATGTCTTGGCTTGCTAAGCGTTGGCAAGATCCTGCATTCCCAAGGGCGTTTCCTTGGTTTGCAGACAATAAGTACTGGGAAGGCCAAGTGCTCGCATTTAAAGAACAAATCGCAGCACTGCATGAGCCCCCGCTACAGCTAATGCCGCAATGGTAGCCAAAGGTTAGTAACACAAAACACTGTGACAACAATCAATAATGACAAGGGATTGATCCCGACATAATCGTACTGCAACAGCATCACCAGTCAGTACCACAAATAGACCAAATAGGGAGACTTCATGCGTATAATGAAGACAATTTTAGCGATTGCCAGTGCCACACTGCTATCGTTTTCCGTACAAGCAGCCAAATTTACCGAAGGGGATTACTACAAGGTATTGGACTTACCTAAGTCTTCCACACCCATAGTGACCGAGTTCTTTTCATTCTTCTGTCCACACTGTAATAGCTTTGAGCCGATGATCCAGCAGCTCAAAAAGACCCTGCCAGAAAACACCAAATTCCAAAAGAATCACGTTTCCTTCATGGGTGGCCCTATGGGCAAATCATTGAGCAAAGCCTACGCGACGTCTATCACCTTGGGCATTGATGATAAAATGACCCCAGTGCTATTTAACCGTATCCACGGCATGCAAAAAGCCCCACGCAGCGATGCTGAACTACGCCAAATCTTTTTAGATGAAGGTGTAAAAGCGGAAGACTACGATGGCGCTTTCAATAGCTTTGCCGTGAACTCCATGGTTAACCGTTACAACAAAGCTTTCCAAGATAGTGGCCTAACCGGTGTTCCTGCGGTTGTGGTAAACAACAAATACCTAGTACAAACCGGTGAAATTGAATCGGCTGAAGAGTATTTTGAGTTGGTCAATTTCTTGCTTAAAAAATAAGAAGTAACAGCAACCAAATATCTAGAAAGGGCGCCTGCGCCCTTTCTTTATTTTTAATGACCCACTTTGAATCATACAACTTGCGCACTTAACTGCTTCAACAACCGATCCATCGCCCGATAACCCAGCGCCTCTGCTAAATGACTACGCGAAATCTGACTCTCTCCCGCTAAATCAGCAATGGTACGCGCCACTTTAATGATCCTATGATAAGCACGAATGGATAACCCCAATTGATGAAGGGCGGTTTCGAGAAAGGTCGCATCCGCTTTTGTCAGGCCACAGTATCGGTCTAATTCTCGGGTCGACAGCAGGGCGTTCACTTTATCCGAACGTTCAACCATCAACCGCCTCGCTTGCAATACCCGATCTTGGATCACCGCTGTCGGCTCTCCTCGATCGCCCCCTTCAGCCAGCGTACCGCGCGGTAACAACGGGATCTCAATCGACATATCAAAACGATCCAACAACGGCCCTGATAAACGACTTAAATAACGTAAAATCGCCTGTGGATTGGTCCGTGATTGATTCCCTTCGTAATAACCGGTTGGGCTGGGGTTTAACGCCCCAATAAGCTGAAAGCGGGCAGGGAAGGTCGCTTTGCTGGTGGCACGAGAAATCACAATCTCCCCAGATTCAAGCGGTTCGCGTAATGAATCCAGCACTTTGCGTTCAAACTCAGGCATCTCATCTAAGAAAAGTAAGCCATTGTGGGCCAGTGATATTTCACCAGGCCGAGGGACAGAGCCGCCGCCCACCAACGCCGCCATGGAGCTGGAGTGGTGCGGGGTTCGAAAAGGGCGTTGACGCCAATTGCCTTGGTGCAAGCTTTGCTGAGTTAACGATGTAACCGCAGCCGTTTCTAATGCCTCAGGGATCGACATCGGCGGTAACAAATCACACAGCCGAGAAGCCAGCATAGTTTTACCTGTGCCTGGTGGACCAAGAAATAACACATTATGGCCACCCGCCGCCGCAATTTCTAACGCCCGCTTACCTTGTTGCTGACCAATAATATCCTGCATATCTCGCAGGTGCTCGGTCGTACTCACAGGCATGTCATCGGTAGTACGCTGAAATAATGTAAGAGGCTGTTGATCGCATAAATAGCCACATACCGCTAACAGATCCGCCGCCGATTTATGCTCTGAGCCCTCCACCAGCCCAACTTGATCGCCGTTATTGTCTGGCACCACTAAGCAACGATTACGCTGTTTAGCCGCCAGTGCCGCAGGCAGTGCTCCCTTCACCGCGCGAAGTTGGCCAGATAACGCCAACTCCCCTAAAAACTCATGATTTGGCAGCTTAGTTGTCGGTATCTGTCCCGATGCTGCCAAAATGCCTAATGCGATAGGCAAATCAAAGCGGCCCCCTTCTTTGGGTAAATCCGCGGGAGCTAGGTTGACCGTAATACGACGAGAAGGGAATTCAAAGTTGGCATTTACAATCGCACTGCGCACCCGATCGCGGGCCTCTTTCACGGTTGTTTCAGGTAGCCCCACCAAGGTTAACGCAGGCATACCATTGCTAATATGTACTTCTACGGTAACAGGCGGTGCATTTACCCCAACACACGCGCGGCTATGAACAATGGCCAAAGTCATAATTTAATCACCCTGATGATGGTTTACACCAATAAGTTAATGAAAGTTATCAATTTCGTTTCATGCTTAGCCTATATATGCAGTGGAAATGAAAACAAATCCTGAGTTTTTTCTTGTCATGCGACTCATGTCTGTGTTACCACTTAGGAAGCGCAACAAATAAACAAATTAGTTGGATAGGTAACAATGCGATTTAATGCCAAAGCCCTCGTACTCATTATTAACGTCATTGTGGTGATTATTATCACCGCAACGGGGAGTGCTAGGCGTTAAACAGCCGCAAATGCAACAACGCACAAGCCCCCGCAGCCACAAGGTCCGGGGGCTTTTTTCTAACTGCAAGCAAATAGACAATCCGCAACATGGAATAAGGGGATCGTGATGACAGGGGCAGAGTTAGTTGTAACAGCGCTGCAGCAACAAGGAATAACCACAATATTCGGTTACCCAGGTGGGGCTATCATGCCTATCTACGATGCACTCTACGATGGTGGGGTTGAGCATATTCTTTGCCGTCACGAGCAAGGGGCTGCAATGGCAGCCATCGGCATGGCACGCGCCACCCAAGATGTTGCGGTATGTATGGCAACCTCAGGACCAGGAGCAACCAACCTAGTGACCGGGCTTGCTGATGCCTTTCTCGATTCGGTACCTCTGGTTGCCATCACAGGTCAGGTTGCCAGTACCCATATCGGCACCGATGCCTTTCAGGAAATGGATGTGATCGGGATGTCGTTGTCCTGTACCAAACACAGTTATTTGGTAACCGACATCGACGAGTTAGCGCCAACGCTAGCCGAAGCCTTTGAAGTTGCGAAAACAGGCCGCCCAGGTCCCGTGATTGTCGATATCGCCAAAGACGTTCAGTTAGCGCAAGCCCCCGTTGAAACACTGCCAACATTTACTCCTCCTGCGATACCTCAAGTGTGTCACCACGCCCTACAAACCGCCCAACAACTCTTAGCCGATAGCGAGCGTCCTGTGCTGTATGTCGGTGGTGGGGTCCACCTGGCTAAAGCAACCCATACGGTTCGCCAATTTTTACAGTTAAATCCTATGCCTGCAGTCAGCACCTTAAAAGGGCTTGGTACCATTGAACGCCACCATCCCCATTATTTGGGTATGCTCGGCATGCACGGCACCAAAGCCGCCAACTTAGTGGTGCAAGAGTCTGACTTGTTGATCGTGGTTGGCGCACGGTTTGACGATAGGGTAACTGGCAAGCTCGATACCTTTGCCCCGCACGCCAAGGTGATCCACTTAGATATCGATGCGGCTGAATTTAACAAACTCCGCCAAGCACATGCGCCATTACGTGGGGATATTAATACCATCTTGCCACAGTTAGAGATCAGCCAAGCTCTCACCCCATGGCTGAAACATTGCGACACCTTACGCCGTGACTTCAAATGGCGTTATGACCACCCCGGCGATCTTATTTACGCACCAGGCTTGATGAAGCAGCTGTCTGACATGATGCCCGACACCGCAATGGTATCGACCGATGTCGGCCAACACCAAATGTGGGCAGCCCAACACATTCAACCGCGAGAGCCTCAAAATTACATCACCTCCGCAGGTCTTGGCACTATGGGCTTTGGCTTACCCGCCGCGATGGGCGCCAAAGTCGCACGCCCCAACGATGAATCAATTTTAATCTCGGGCGATGGCTCGTTCATGATGAATGTCCAAGAGCTAGGCACCCTAAAACGCAAGCAGATCCCAGTCAAAATGGTGCTGATCAACAACCAACGTCTTGGCATGGTAAGGCAGTGGCAGTCACTGTTTTTTGATGGCCGCCATAGCGAAACCATTCTCGATGACAACCCAGATTTTGTGATGCTCGCCAAGGCATTTGATATTCCAGGCAAAACCATCACCAAAAAAGACGAAGTCGAACCAGCCCTCAAGGAAATGCTGGCAAGTGACACCGCCTACTTACTTCATGTGTTGATTTCAGAAGAAGAAAACGTATGGCCACTGGTGCCACCGGGCGCGGCTAACCAAGATATGCTGGAGAACACCTAATGGATAGATATTTACTCGACATCAAAGCGGATGATAAACCAGTATTACTAGAGCGAGTATTACGCGTTATTCGTCACCGTGGCTTTATTATTAAGAAAGTCATCGCGACTCAGAACCATGAAAGTAAGGTTGCCAGCGTTGAAATTGTGGTTGATAGCGATCGACCAATCAGCACCCTGATCAACCAAATTGAAAAACTTTGGGATATTCGCACCGTAACAACAACTCTTTTAGAAAACCAAGACTAGTGCATAAGGAAGCAATGCAAAATGGCAAATACAGCAGATTATATTTGGTTTAATGGTGACATGGTTCCTTGGGGCGAGGCTAATGTCCACGTACTGACTCACGCAATGCATTACGGTACCTCGGTTTTTGAAGGCATTCGCTGCTATAACACCCCCAAAGGGCCGATTGTATTCCGTCATAAAGAGCACATGGAACGGCTGAAAAATTCCGCCAAAATTTACCGCTTCCCGATTCCCTACAGTGCAGACGAGCTGATGGAAATCTGTCGCGAAACCATTCGCGTCAATAAACTCGAGTCCGCCTATATTCGTCCATTGGGCTATGTCGGTAATGTCGGGTTAGGTGTTTGCCCACCCGTTGGCACTGAAATGGATCTGATCGTGGCCGCTTTCCCATGGGGCTCATACCTAGGGGAAGAAGCACTCGAAAATGGCGTTGATGCCATGATTTCAAGCTGGAACCGCGCGGCACCCAATACCATTCCAACCGCGGCAAAAGCAGGGGGAAACTACCTCTCATCATTACTCGTGGGCAGTGAAGCGCGCCGTCACGGTTACGCTGAAGGGATCGCTTTAAGCGTTGACGGCTACCTGTCTGAAGGGGCGGGCGAAAATATCTTTGTGATCAAAAATGGGGTACTGCTAACCCCACCAGCAACCAGTGCCATTTTGCCAGGGATCACCCGCGATTCGATCATGGTGCTCGCCAAAGAGATGGGCTACGAAGTACGCGAAGAAAACATTGCCCGCGAAGCCCTGTATCTGGCTGATGAAATCTTCATGACAGGCACAGCCGCTGAAATCGTACCGGTGCGCACCGTCGATCAAATTGTCGTCGGCGAAGGTAAACGCGGCCCTATCACTAAAGTGATTCAAGCGGCTTACTTCGGCCTCTTTAATGGCACCACGGAAGATAAGTGGGGCTGGTTAGATTACGTCTACCCCGACAAAAAATAAGCCCACTGCCAACAATTACCGCCATGACCCGCATTTAATCACTCAAGCGGGTCATGCAACAAAAGGATATTTGTAGTTATGCCTAAGTACCGTTCTGCCACCACCACTCACGGCCGTAATATGGCGGGTGCCCGCGCTTTATGGCGTGCCACTGGCGTTAAAGATGAAGATTTCGGTAAGCCGATTATTGCCGTCGTTAACTCCTTCACTCAATTTGTACCAGGCCACGTGCACTTAAAAGACATGGGGCAACTGGTCGCGGGCGAAATTGAAAAAGCAGGCGGGATCGCCAAAGAATTCAATACCATTGCAGTCGATGATGGCATCGCAATGGGCCATGGCGGCATGCTGTACTCACTGCCATCACGCGAGCTCATTGCTGATTCCGTCGAGTATATGGTCAATGCCCACTGTGCCGATGCCATGGTGTGTATTTCCAACTGTGACAAAATCACCCCAGGCATGCTGATGGCCGCACTACGGATCAATATTCCGGTGATTTTTGTATCTGGTGGTCCGATGGAAGCGGGTAAGACCAAACTATCGGATCAAATCCTGAAGCTGGATCTGGTTGATGCCATGATCCAAGGGGCGGATCCTAAAGTTTCTGACGAACAGAGCGAACAGATCGAACGATCCGCCTGTCCAACCTGTGGATCATGTTCAGGCATGTTTACTGCCAACTCGATGAACTGTCTGACCGAAGCGCTGGGTTTAAGCCAACCAGGTAATGGTTCGATGCTGGCAACCCATGCCGACCGTGAGCAGCTATTTATCAATGCAGGTAAACGTATTGTCGATTTAACCCAGCGTTATTATCAAAACGACGATGTCAGCGCCCTGCCACGCAATATCGCCAATAAAAAAGCGTTCGAAAATGCGATGGCACTCGATATCGCCATGGGCGGCTCGACCAATACCGTACTGCACTTACTGGCAGCCGCACAGGAAGGGGAAGTGGACTTCACCATGAACGACATCGACCGTATGTCTCGTCGGGTACCACACCTGTGTAAAGTCGCACCATCCACTCAGCAATACCATATGGAAGATGTGCATCGCGCAGGTGGGGTTTACGGTATTTTGGGTGAATTGGATCGCGCAGGCTTGTTCCATAACGATTGCTACAATGTGCTAGGCCAGACGTTTGCTCAAACGCTACCACTGTATGATATTGCCGTGACAGACTCGGCTGAAATAAAAGACTTCTTCCGTGCTGGCCCTGCTGGCATTCGTACCACTAAAGCCTTCTCACAAAATTGTCGTTGGGACAGCGTCGATGATGATCGTGAAAGCGGTTGTATTCGTAACAAAGCCAACGCCTTTAGCCAAGACGGCGGCCTCGCGGTACTGTCTGGCAACATGGCACTCAATGGCTGCATAGTTAAAACCGCCGGCGTTGATGAAAGCTGTTTAACCTTTACTGGTCCTGCCGTGGTATTTGAAAGCCAAGACAGCGCTGTGGAAGGTATTTTAGGCGGAAAAGTCAAAGCAGGCGATGTGGTGGTGATCCGCTACGAAGGGCCAAAAGGTGGCCCTGGCATGCAAGAAATGCTGTACCCAACCACCTATCTGAAATCGATGGGGTTAGGCAAAGAGTGTGCATTAATTACTGATGGTCGCTTCTCAGGCGGGACATCAGGACTATCGATTGGCCATGTATCCCCCGAAGCAGCCAGTGGCGGCACCATAGGCTTAATCAAGGATGGCGACACGATTGCGATTGATATTCCCAACCGCTCGATTGATCTCAATGTCGATGAAAAAACACTAACTGAACGCCGCAACCAAGCCAATCAGCAGGGTTGGAAGCCTGTCGATCGTCAACGCGATGTGTCTTACGCACTCCGTGCTTATGCGTTGCTCGCGACCAGCGCCGACCAAGGTGCCATCCGTGATAAGTCAAAACTCGAAGGGTAGTCATTATGAGCGACGTTCAGCAAGTTAACGACACCAACTCGCAAGCCTCAACACCATTAAGCAGCGCGGATTATTTGCGAGATATCCTCCGCGCACCTGTCTATGAGGTGGCGCAAGTCACCCCATTACAAACCATGGCGCGACTGTCCGAACGCACGGGCAATCAGATCCAATTAAAACGAGAAGACCGCCAACCGGTGCACTCTTTTAAACTGCGTGGCGCTTACAACATGATGTCTCAGCTCACGCCGGCACAGCAACAAGCAGGGGTTATTGCGGCATCTGCGGGCAATCATGCCCAAGGGTTAGCGTTATCAGGTAAACAGCTGGGGGTGCAAGCCACCATTGTAATGCCGCTCACCACGCCAAACATTAAAGTCGAAGCGGTGAAAAGTTTCGGCGGAAAAGTCGTGCTACACGGGAATAATTTCGATGAAGCCAAAGCTCGGGCAGTCGAACTTGCCGAACAGCACCACTTCACCTTTATTCCACCGTTTGATCACCCAGCAGTCATTGCAGGACAAGGCACCATTGGTATGGAGCTACTCCAACAAAATGGTCATCTTGAGTATGTGTTTCTCCCTGTCGGGGGCGGCGGCTTAGCTGCAGGGGTAGCGGTATTACTCAAACAACTGCTGCCACAAATCAAAGTGATAGGGGTAGAAGCCGAAGATTCAGCCTGTCTTAAAGCGGCACTGGCAGCAGGCGAACCCGTGACGCTGGAGCAAGTCGGGATGTTTGCCGACGGTGTCGCCGTTAAACGCATTGGTGATGAAACCTTCCGCCTGTGTCAGCAACACCTCGATGATGTGATAACGGTCAGTTCCGATGAGATTTGTGCCGCCGTAAAGGATATCTTTGAAGATACGCGGGCAATTGCCGAGCCATCAGGTGCATTATCTCTGGCGGGATTGAAGAAGTATGCCGATCTCCACCAGCTGCAAGATAAAAAGCTGGCAGCTGTACTCTCTGGGGCTAACCTCAACTTTCATGGCTTACGCTATGTATCAGAACGCTGTGAGTTAGGTGAAAAACGCGAAGGCTTGCTGGCTATCACCATTCCTGAGCGCCAAGGTGCTTTCCTTGATTTCTGCCATATCCTAGGCGGACGTGCCGTTACTGAATTTAACTACCGCTACAGCGATGACAGCTTAGCCAATGTGTTTGTCGGCGTGAGATTAATGCAAGGGCAAGAAGAGCTGGATAGCATTATCGACGACCTACGCCATGGGGGATATCCTGTGGTCGACCTGTCCGATGATGAAATGGCAAAACTGCACGTGCGTTATATGATAGGTGGGCGTCCTTCTAAGCCTTTACAAGAAAAACTGTATAGCTTTGAATTTCCTGAATACCCAGGCGCCTTGTTGAAATTCTTAAATACGCTCGGTACGCGCTGGAATATCAGTTTATTTAACTACCGTAATCACGGTGCTGATTATGGCCGAGTACTCTGTGGTTTTGAGCTTGAAGAAAATGATGTCCTCTCATTTACTAGCTATTTACGAGAGCTTGGCTATCAGTGGAAAGATGAAACAGCCAACCCAGCTTATCAATTTTTCCTCGCCCAATAGCGCTCATTCAAGGTGAACGCCGCGCATTAAAAAAGCAGCCAGTGGCTGCTTTTTTATGATCGAAACAATAACCGAAAATCCGTTATGTCAGCGTTTTGTTTGCTGTTCAAACCAACACGAAATAAAACTCAGATTAAGTTCAATTAATCGAGCCCGTAATGGTGGGGGCACTTCAGCGAGCATATTAATTAATTGCTGCGTATCTTCCTGCACACACGGACGGCTGGCTGAATGTTCTTCAAATAAAAACCAAGTTAGAGGACGCTCAGTCACTTCTGCGATCTTCATTAATGTCGACACTCGAGGTTCCGTTTTCGCGGACTCTAAATCAAGATAAGTTTGACGCGCAATGCCAAGCTTTTTAGCCATTCCAACTTGCGTGATTTCTTTCCACTCTCTCGCCTCACGAATTTTATTGGCGATCAGTACTTTGGAAATATTCATGCAGATACCATCTACTTCATCGCAGTTGTTAGCACGATAACTTGTGCCACAACGAACGACCGCCTTAAGGCATAACTAAGTTATTAATAACTAGGAATTATGCCCTTCGCATCCCACGCGTCACCGAGTGAAAAGTCAATTTGTGACCCTTAGCTTGTAATGTAAGGCTAAGTAGACAAGCACATTTTAATATTGCCTACAACATCGTACAACTCAATGCAGTGAGCGCTGTAACATAATTAGGTTAACTTTTATCTCGCTGCGTCAGTGCTTTCGTGTATTCCGCCATGAACCCCGCTAAATTAATACTCTGTTGCAAAATGACGTTCCGTGCCGAATGCGGCAAGCGACTAAAGTATTGTAACAGACGATCGATTTCTTCTTTGTACTCGCTCTCTAATATCTCGATCCCTTCGTCGCCATAGACGAACCAAGTTAGAGGACGCTCGGTAATTTCAGAGATCTCAGACAACAAGCGGACTTTAGGTTCGGTTTTTCCTGTTTCAAGATCGAGATAAGTTTGACGCGCAACCTTGAGCTGTTGGGCCATATGGACTTGGGTCAGCCCTTTCCATTCACGGGCTTCACGAATACGTGCTGCGATTTTCGTTTTAGAATCTGTCATGTCTAACCTCCAATACACATCAAATAGAAGACTACTTAGTGTTCATGACTGAACTTGCACAAGATGCGCCACATTGGAGAAGCAAATAAAAAACCAACTATTCAACAACTTACAATAGAGCCACACCAGGCGTTTCTATTTTGATTCGCAGAAAGTTGTACATAGCTATCTAGATTTTCATTTCGCAATATTCTCGTCACCCGTGCTAAACAAACCAGACAAATCCGTGTGTTGGTTGGCCATTACCGTAGAAATAAGCGTCATTAATGTACTAGAGAATAGACGCTCTCACTCGTTGCCGAATACCAGCCATAAAAAAAGCACCGCGAACGGTGCTTTTTCTTAATGTTCAAACAAAAACTCAATCGTGAGATCTATTCAACCGTTACCGCTTTAGCCAAGTTACGAGGCTGATCGACATCGGTCCCTTTGATCAAAGCAACATGGTACGACAGCAGCTGCATTGGCACTGTGTAGAAGATAGGGGCAATAATGTCATCCACGCATGGCATTGTAATGATCTTCATGCCTTCGCACGCTTCAAAACCTGCTTCACTATCAGCAAAGACGTACAGTAAACCACCACGTGCACGCACTTCTTCGATGTTCGATTTTAGCTTTTCAAGCAAATCGTTGGTCGGTGCCACCACGATCACTGGCATATCCGCATCAATTAATGCTAATGGGCCGTGCTTCAATTCACCCGCAGCGTAAGCTTCAGCATGAATGTACGAAATTTCTTTTAGTTTCAGTGACGCTTCCATTGCGATTGGGTAGAACTCACCGCGACCAAGGAATAGCGCGTGGTGCTTGTCAGCAAAATCTTCCGCTAGTTGCTCAATTGGCTTATCAAACGCCAATGCTTTCTCAATTTGAGTCGGTAACTGGTGCAAAGATGCAACAATTTCACGCTCTTTATCTGCACTGATCAGGCCTTTCTCTTTCCCGAGAGCCGTTACAAACATCAGCATCGCCACTAACTGAGTGGTAAAGGCTTTAGTCGATGCCACACCAATTTCCGTGCCTGCACGCGTCATGAAGGCTAAATCAGATTCACGCACCAATGAAGAGCCAGCCACATTACAAATAGTGATCGCTGACATATAGCCTTTTTCTTTCGCCAAACGTAGCGCAGCCAAGGTATCAGCCGTTTCACCCGATTGAGACAGGGTCAGCAATAAGCTGTTTGGACGAGTGACAAACTTGCGGTAGCGGAATTCAGAGGCAATTTCTACATCACAACTCACACCAGCCATAGATTCAAACCAGTAGCGCGCCACCATACCCGCGTTGTAAGAGGTACCACAAGCTATGATTTGAACGTGTTCAACTTTCTCTAAGATCTCTTTCGCACCGCTACCAATACTCTCAACAATCACGCTATCGTTGCTAATACGGCCTTCCATGGTGTTGATTAATGCACTTGGTTGCTCGTAAATTTCTTTTTGCATGTAGTGACGGTATTGGCCTTTATCTGCAGCATCTTGCTGCAAGTTAGACTCATGGACTTCACGTTGAATTGGCTCACCGCTCGCATCAAATACATTCACTTCACGGCGAGTAATTTCAGCCACATCACCTTCTTCTAAGAACATGAAACGACGAGTCACATTCAACAGTGCTAACTGATCCGAAGCTAAGAAGTTTTCACCCACCCCCAAGCCAATCACCAGTGGACTGCCAGAGCGAGCCACCACAACGCGATCAGGGTCTCGACGATCCATCACAACAGTGCCATAAGCACCTTCAAGTTGTGCCACGGTTTTTTGTACCGCTTCAAGCAGGGTGGCCGCTGAACGTAATTCCCACTCCACCAAGTGAGCAATCACTTCGGTATCGGTTTGCGAAACAAAGCTGTAGCCGCGCTCAGTCAATAGCGTACGCAGCTCTTCATGGTTTTCAATAATACCGTTATGAACCAGTGCAATATTGTCGCCAGAAATATGCGGGTGCGCATTCGCTTCTGATGGTTCGCCATGGGTAGCCCAACGCGTATGGGCAATACCTGTACCGCCAATCACTGGGTTACTGTCAACGGCATCGGCTAACGCTTGCACTTTACCTAAACGACGAACGCGATTTAAGTGACCTTGCTGATCGACAACGGCAACACCAGCCGAATCATAACCACGATATTCTAAACGACGTAAACCTTCGACTAAAATCTCAGCCACATCACGCTGTGCTACTGCACCCACGATTCCGCACATAAAAATCTCCTAATTTTGTTCGACTGGCGCGCAAATCACTTGCACACCGCATAATTCAATTTGTGTTTTAGCTTCAAGATCGAGGCCGTCATCGGTGATCAAGGTATTAATGCTCTCCCAAGGTAACTCTAAATTGGGAATACGACGGCCCACCTTGCTCGACTCCACCATCACCACAACTTCACGGGACACTTCGGCCATTACTCGGCTTAATCCCATCAGCTCATTAAAAGTTGTAGTCCCTCTTTCAATATCAATGCCATCTGCACCAATAAAGAGTTGATCAAAGTCATACGAACGCAGCACTGATTCCGCTACTTGGCCCTGGAAGGCTTCTGAATGCGGATCCCAAGTACCACCTGTCATCAACAGCGTTGGTTCGTTTTCAAGCTCATTGAGGGTATTGGCAACATTGAGGGAGTTGGTCATCACAATCAGCCCTTGCTTGTCATTCAGCAGGGGGATCAGGCAAGCTGTGGTGCTACCGCTATCAAAAATTAAGCGGTTATGGTCTCGAATACGCGCTGCAGCTGCTTTCGCAATCGCGAGCTTTCGTTCTGAAACATATTCTTCTGCTTCATCAATGGCCACGATCTCAGATGGCATCGCCACTGCACCACCATAGCGGCGTAGTAGTAAGCCACTCTTTTCCAATGTGGCAAGATCTTTTCGAATCGTAACTTCGGACGTTGAAAAGTGCTGCGCCAGAATATCCACGCTCGCTTCACCTTGCTGGGCGATGAAGGCTGCGATGCCATGACGGCGTTGCTGAGTATTTCGTTTTGACATTATATTTCGACTTGCCAACTGTAAGTTTCGTTCTGAAAGATAATAGTAGCAAAGCAAAAGATAAAAGATCAATGCAAAGCTGGCATATTAATTGACGAAAATAATGTTAGGGGGTTATCAATAAGTGCAGCCGTAGATATAGAAGAAGCGCAAAGAAGAATCGTGAGGTAAGAGAGGCAATAAAAAAGGCAGGGAGATCCCTGCCTTTGATTAACTAAACGGTATATCAGCCAGTGATATGCCCGTGATTATTTTTGCTTTTCAGGGCGTTTCCAGCCTTTGACCGTACGCGCAGGTGCTCGAGTAATAACTAACTCACCGTCGCCAACATCACGGTTAATAGTGGCACCAGCACCAATAGTCGCACCTTTGCCCACTTTCACTGGTGCAATCAGCTGAGTATCTGAGCCGACAAACACGTCATCAGCGATTTCAGTTTTAAACTTATTAGCACCGTCGTAGTTGCAGGTAATTGTGCCTGCACCGATGTTAACGCGATCGCCAATCTCGGCATCACCCAAGTAAGTGAGGTGGTTGGCTTTAGAGCCTTTACCTAAACGCGACTTCTTCATTTCAACAAAGTTACCTACGTGAGAATCACCCACCAGCTCCGCACCAGGGCGTAGACGAGTAAATGGACCGACAGTACAGTCTTCACCCACGATAGCGCCTTCAATTACACTGTACGGACGAATAAGGGTGTTATCGTCAATCTCACAGTCCTTCAGAATAGAGCCCGCACCAATCACCACATTGTTACCCAGCGACACACTGCCTTCGATGATCACGTTAACGTCGATTTCGACATCCGTACCACATTGCAGCTCACCACGAAGGTCAAAACGGGCAGGATCACGCAGCATCACACCTTGCTCTAACAAGCGCTCAGCTTGCATTGCTTGATGAGCACGCTCTAATTTCGCCAATTGAACACGGTTATTCACGCCTTCTACTTCAATCGCACTGGCAGGGTGTACCGCTTCAACTGCGCGACCTTCATTGTGAGCAATCGCAATAATGTCTGTCAGGTAGTATTCACCTTGGGCGTTGTCGTTCTTCAACGCCGCCAACCAGCGCTTCATATCGCCGCCGTTCACCACCATCACACCGGTGTTGATTTCTTTGATCTGCTTTTGCTCTTCGCTCGCATCTTTCTGTTCAACAATCGCCACCACTGGGCCATTGCGACGCACAATACGGCCGTAACCCATCGGGTTATCAAGCACCACGGTTAATAGCGCGATACCGCCATCCGGCTGGGCATCCAATAAGTTCTCTAGCGTTTGACCACTGATCAGTGGAACGTCACCGTATAAAATCAGGACTTTCTCATCATCAGCAACATCTGGACACGCTTGATTAACTGCATGACCGGTACCTAGCTGCTCAGCTTGCAATACCCAGTTAACAGGCTCTTCGGCCAGCACTTGCTTCATGGTATCGCCGCCATGGCCATATACCAGATGGATATTATTGGCGCCCAGATCAACACAGGTATCAATCACGTGCTTAGCCATAGGCTTACCCGCAAGAGTGTGAAGAACCTTAGGCAGGTCAGAGTACATACGGGTGCCTTTTCCCGCGGCGAGAATTACAGCGCTGAAGTTCATGCAGCGTATCCTTTTAGGTGCATATTCAAAAATAAATTACCGCTATTGTAACTGGAGGAAAGGGGACTTTTAAGCAACAGCCGTTATTTTTTACCATGTATTAACTTGCTATCACGCGCAAAAGGCATAAAAAAAGCGACCCTAAGGTCGCTTTTTTGTATCAGGCGTCTGATTAACGCGCTTTACGAGTCAGCTCAATAACACGAAGCTGAGCGATCGCTTTCGCGAGATCACTTGCCGCTTGAGCAAAGTCGATATCGCCATGCTGATTGTGGATACGCTCCTCAGCTTGACGTTTCGCTTCTTCAGCCTTGGCTGAATCCAAATCTTGACCGCGGATCGCGGTATCAGCTAACACAGTCACTGCATTAGGCTGAACTTCAAGCATACCGCCAGAAAGATAAATAATTTCTTCCTCACCGTGCTGCTTAGCAATTCGGATCATCCCTGGCGTAATAGTGGTCAACAACGGAGTGTGGCCTGCGTGGATACCCAGTTCACCTTCGCTACCAGTCACCTGAATATTTTCAGCACGACCAGAGAATAATTTTTTCTCTGCACTGACTACATCCAAATGGAAGGTTATAGCTGCCATGTCGCCTCCTAGTTAGCTTAAAGCTTCTTCGCTTTTTCTAATACGTCTTCAATCGCACCACAGTACATAAATGCCTGCTCTGGGATATCGTCGTACTCACCAGCTAGAATACCTTTGAAGCTACGCAGTGTCTCTTTAAGAGATACGTAAATACCTGGCGAACCAGTAAAGACTTCTGCAACGTGGTAAGGCTGAGTTAGGAAACGTTCAATCTTACGTGCACGAGATACAGCTTGCTTATCTTCTTCAGATAGCTCATCCATACCTAGGATTGCGATGATGTCTTTTAGCTCTTTATAGCGTTGTAGCATTGACTGAACGCCACGCGCGATGTCGTAGTGCTCTTGGCCAACCACCAATGGATCAAGCATACGAGATGTTGAATCCAGTGGGTCGATCGCAGGGTATAGACCTAGCGATGCGATTTGACGCGAAAGTACAACTGTTGCATCCAAGTGAGCAAACGTCGTTGCTGGCGATGGATCCGTCAAGTCATCCGCTGGTACGTATACCGCTTGAACCGACGTGATAGAACCGCTCTTCGTAGACGTGATACGCTCTTGAAGTACACCCATCTCTTCTGCAAGAGTTGGCTGGTAACCTACCGCTGAAGGCATACGACCTAGCAGTGCTGATACCTCTGTACCCGCAAGGGTGTAACGGTAGATGTTATCGATGAACAGTAGAACGTCACGACCTTCGTCACGGAAACGCTCTGCCATTGTTAGACCCGTCAAAGCAACACGTAGACGGTTGCCCGGTGGCTCGTTCATCTGACCGTAAACCATCGCTACTTTTGATTCTTCAGGCTTCTCAACGTTAACAACGCCAGCTTCCTGCATTTCAAAGTAGAAATCGTTACCTTCACGTGTACGCTCACCAACACCCGCAAACACAGAAAGACCTGAGTGTTGAATCGCGATGTTGTTGATAAGTTCCATCATGTTTACGGTCTTACCAACACCCGCACCACCGAATAGACCGATTTTACCACCCTTAGCGAATGGGCAAATCAAGTCGATAACTTTCACGCCAGTTTCTAGCAGCTCAGTTACATTCGATTGTTCTTCGTAGCTAGGTGCTGCACGGTGGATAGAGTAACGCTCTTTCTCACCGATCTCACCACACTCATCAATTGGATGACCTAGAACGTTCATGATACGTCCTAGCGTAGCTGTACCGACTGGTACTTCAATTGGGCGGCCTGTGTTTTCAACAGACAAACCACGACGTAAGCCATCAGAAGTACCCATTGCGATACCACGTACAACACCGCCACCAAGTTGCTGCTGAACTTCCAGTACTAGTGTACCGTTTTCTTTTGCATCAACATGTAGGGCGTCGTATACCTGTGGTACAGAGTCCTGTGGAAACTCTACGTCGACTACCGCACCGATGATCTGTACGATCTTACCTGTAGCCATCGTTAATCCTCTAAACTTATTAATTCTTTGCCTTAAACAACAGATGCACCAGAAACGATTTCTGATAGTTCTTGTGTAATCGCGGCCTGACGGGCTTTGTTGTACACAAGTTGCAAGTCATCAATAAGATTACTTGCATTGTCTGTCGCAGCTTTCATTGCAACCATTCGTGCCGCTTGCTCACTGGCAAGGTTTTCCACCACACCTTGGTACACTTGTGATTCAACATAGCGAACCAGTAGGGTATCAAGCAGTGGTTTAGGCTCGGGCTCATAAATGTAGTCCCAAGAGTGGCTGCGCTGCATGTCTTCGTCTTCCGACTTCGGCAAAGGCAGCAATTGATCAATCACGGGTTCTTGTACCATGGTGTTTACAAATTGGTTGTAAACTAGGTACAGGCGATCAAGTTCACCTTCATCATATTTCTTCAGCATCACGCCGACAGTACCAATCAGTTCATCCACTGTTGGCGCATCACCCAAGCCAGAGACTTGCGCAGCTACGTTACCGCCGTAGTTATTAAAGAACGATGTTGCTTTTGCACCAATAAGGGCAAGTTCAACATCAGCACCTTGCTGAGACCAACCTTGGATATCTGTCATCGCTTGCTTGAACAAGTTAATGTTCAAACCGCCACACAGACCACGGTCAGAAGAAACAATGATGTAACCCACGCGCTTGGCTTCACGCTCTTCGAGATAAGGATGCTTATACTCAAGGCTACCAAGGGCGATATGACCGATCACTTTGCGCATAGTTTGTGCGTATGGACGTGATGATTCCATTGCGTCCTGCGTTTTACGCATTTTAGACGCTGCAACCATCTCCATCGCTTTAGTGATCTTTTGAGTGTTTTTAACACTACCGATCTTGTTACGAATCTCTTTTGCGCCGGCCATCGTTACTCTCCGTTAGTAGGTGATCGCGAGCGATCACCAACCAATTACCAAGTCTGGGTCGCTTTGAAATCGTCAACCAGTTTCACAAACTGAGCTTCAATTTCATCATTCCAAGCGCCCGTTTCATCAATCTGAGCAACAAGCTCAGCAAAATGACCTTTGGCATATGAAAGCAACGCGGCTTCGAAATCAGCAAGCTTCGTCAGCTCAACATCCGTCAAATAACCTTTTTCAGCGGCAAAGATCACCATGCCTTGTTCGAAAACAGACATAGGAGCGTATTGCTTTTGCTTCATCAGTTCAGTTACTTTCTGACCGTGATCAAGCTGCTTCTTCGTTGCTTCATCAAGGTCTGACGAGAACTGTGCGAAAGCCGCTAGTTCACGGTACTGTGCTAGTGCGGTACGAATACCACCAGACAGTTTCTTGATGATCTTGGTTTGAGCAGAACCACCTACACGCGATACAGAGATACCTGGATCAACCGCAGGACGAATACCGGCGTTGAACAGCTCTGTTTGTAGGAAGATCTGACCATCAGTGATCGAGATTACGTTAGTTGGTACGAATGCTGATACGTCACCGGCTTGCGTTTCGATAATTGGAAGCGCCGTTAGGGAACCAGTCTTACCTTTCACTTCACCGTTAGTGAATTTTTCTACGTAATTCGCATTTACACGCGCCGCACGCTCTAGAAGACGAGAGTGAAGGTAGAAAACGTCACCAGGGAATGCTTCACGACCCGGTGGGCGTTTAAGCAGTAGTGAGATTTGACGGTAAGCTACAGCTTGCTTAGACAAGTCATCGTATACAATCAGTGCGTCTTCACCGCGATCGCGGAAGTACTCACCCATTGCACAACCTGAGTAAGGTGCAAGGTATTGTAGTGCCGCTGCTTCAGATGCAGATGCCACAACAACCACAGTGTTTGCTAGTGCGCCGTGCTCTTCAAGCTTGCGTACTACGTTAGCAATGGTTGATGCTTTCTGACCGATAGCAACATAAACAGAGTAGATACCAGAATCTTTCTGGTTGATGATTGCATCGATCGCCATCGCTGTTTTACCAGTCTGACGGTCACCGATGATTAGCTCACGCTGACCACGGCCGATTGGAATCATCGCATCAACCGCTTTATAACCAGTTTGTACTGGTTGATCTACCGATTGACGATCGATTACGCCAGGTGCAATTACTTCAACAGGAGAAGATGTCTCTGTTTCAATTGGACCTTTACCATCGATTGGCTCACCTAGTGTGTTCACTACGCGGCCTAGAAGTGCAGGGCCTACTGGTACTTCAAGAATACGACCAGTACCCGTTACTTTCATGCCTTCCTGAAGGTCAGCATATGGACCCATTACAACCGCACCTACCGAGTCACGCTCAAGGTTAAGTGCTAGTGCATAACGGCCACCAGGTAATTCAATCATTTCACCTTGCATTACGTCTGCAAGGCCATGGATACGAACGATACCATCACTTACCGAGATGATAGTACCTTCGTTACGCGCTTCACTCACAACGTTGAATTTTTCAATACGTTGCTTGATCAGTGCGCTAATTTCCGTGGAATTAAGTTGCATGCTCCAATTCCCCAAATCAAGACTGCAAAGTATCGCTCAGGCGGTTTAGTTTTCCGCGTACTGAGTTATCGATGACTAAGTCTCCAGCTCTAATCACGACCCCGGCAATCAGGGTCTCGTCTACACTGCAATTCAGCTTCACTTTGCGCGCTAAACGCTGCTCAAGCTTCTCACTGATAGCAATAAGTTGATTGTCATCAAGAGTCACCGCAGAGGTCACTGTTGCTTCAATCGTTTTCTCATGTTCGCTCTTCAGGAACATGAACTCATTACTGACATCAGGAAGCGCTTTAAGGCGTCCATTTTCAGCCATCACTTTCAATAAGTTCTGGCCGAACTCGTCAAGTTGCTCACCACAAACTGAAACAAAAATTTCAGTCAGTTTATCCGCAGCAAAACCGCTATCCAGAATATCCTGCATAGTCTCGTTTTTTACTACTTCGGCAGCGAAGGTCAGCATTTCAGCCCATTGGGCCAGCTCACCTTTCTCAACAGCAAAATCAAAGGCTGCTTTAGCGTAGGGGCGTGCGATAGTAGTCATATCCGACATGTGCTTGCCCCTTTAATTACAGTTCTGCTGTGACTTTGTTAAGAAGATCAGCGTGCGCATCTTTATCGATAGTACGCTCAATGATTTTCTCAGCACCAATCACGGCTAGAGTTGCAACTTGTTTTCTTAATTCGTCACGTGCGCGATTACGTTCCGCTTCGATCTCAGCAAGACCTTGAGCTAGAATTTTGTCACGCTCAGCAAGGGCTTCAACCTTTGCTTCGTCAACGATTTGAGCTTTACGCTTGTTAGCTTGCTCAATAACATCCGTTGCAGTACGTTTCGCTTCTTTGAGTTGATCAGAAGCATTTGCCTGCGCAAGGTTCAGGTCTTTGGTTGCGCGATCCGCAGCAGCCAAACCGTCAGCAATTTTTTTCTGACGTTCTTCAATCGCTTCCATGATTGGTGGCCATACATATTTCATGCAGAAAACCACGAATAAGAAGAAGGCGATCGCCTGACCCAGCAAAGTTGCATTCATATTCACAACTGCATCTCCTTAAAAAGGGTTGCTAGGGGACCGTTCGTTATTAACCAGCTAGTTGGCCAACGAATGGGTTTGCGAATGTGAATAGTAGAGCGATTACGATACCGATCATTGGAACCGCATCAAGCAGACCCGCAATGATGAACATCTTAACTTGTAGCATTGGTGCCATCTCAGGTTGACGAGCTGCGCCTTCAAGGAATTTACCACCTAGAAGTGCGAAACCGATCGCTGTACCAAGTGCAGCAAGACCTACAATGATGCCCACGGCAATTGCAGAAAAGCTAAGTAAAGTTTCCATCACTATCTCCAGTTTATTGTTGTCGGCTAAAGTGCCAGTAAAAATTGAACAAAAATATTTACAAATAATCGTTAATGATTGTCTTCATGCGCCTGAGACAGGTACACAATAGTCAACATCATAAACACGAATGCTTGAATTGTAATGACCAGGATGTGGAAAATTGCCCACGGTACTGAACCCAGCCATTGTGCCCACCACGGCATCAATGCCGCGATTAGGATAAACACCACCTCACCAGCAAACATGTTACCAAACAGACGCATACCTAGTGAAATAGGCTTCGCTAGTAGCGATACCACTTCAAGAAGCAGGTTGAACGGGATCATGATCGGGTGATTGAACGGGTGAAGAGCCAGTTCTTTCGCAAAACCGCCAATGCCTTTCACTTTGATGCTGTAGTAAATCATCAATGCGAAGACACCCAACGCCATTGCCATGGTGATGTTAACATCGGCAGTCGGTACAACCTTAAGATAAGGAATACCCAGACCATGCTCTGCTGCATACGGAAGAAAATCAATTGGCACTAAGTCCATGATGTTCATCAGCATGATCCAACAGAAAATTGTCAATGCCAACGGAGCGATCAGCGGGTTACGGCCGTGGAAAGTATCTTTAACGTTGGTATCAACGAATTCAACCATGATTTCCACAAAACACTGTAACTTGCTTGGAACTCCTGATGTTGCCTTTTTCGCTACCGAACGGAATAACCATAAAAAGGCCATACCCGTTAAGACAGAGAAAAACAGGCTATCTATATGAACCGTCCAGAAGCCACCTTCACCCACTGCCAAATTGGTCAAGTGGTGAGAAATGTATCCTGACGGCGTTAGCGCTTCACCTGGCGCAGCCATAACTCATCCTATTTGTTGTTGTTAATGAATAAAACCGGCCCAAAGATATTGATACCCAGAACCAGCAAATAGGCCAGTTTGAGGGGAACAAGTTCCACCTCCATATACAGGAAAACAACGGAAAATAGGATGACTGTAATGAGAATTTTCAGCGCTTCGCCGCCAAAAAAGGAGGCCATGACCAGTCGTGCCTTTGAGGCACCACTAAACAAAAAAGCACAGCCAGCAAATGCCGCGTTAGCCACCACAAAGATGCTACCGCCGATAAGAGCTGAGATCCCCCAGTCAACACTAACAGCAAACACTGCCATGATTGCCGTTGTTAAAACGACGCCAGATTGTAACAACAGTAGCCTTTTCGCCAATTGGCGGCCGGGCTTAACTAGCGCCGATACCATGTATTCGTTCCTCGAGTCCATTCCACTGCACAAGTGTCGTGCTGGGAAAACTGCAAAAATTATACGGCTCATTAGATTGAAAGCAATCTAATTGCATCAAAAAAAAGTGTTAGATTTTACAACACAATAACCTGATCACGTCATTGTAAATATTGCAACATCTCATGCACGTTTAGCTTCACATTTCCTGACCAAGGATTGCAAGGATTTGCGCTAACTTGTGCGGTTCATCGTAAGCGATAACTAACTTACCTTTACCACTTTTTAGTTGGTTTAGCGCGACATCAGCACCTAACTGCTCACTTAACCGACGTTCTAAGTCGGCAAGCTTAGGATCCGGTGTTTTTATAACCGTTTCAGTTGGTGGATTAAGAAGCTTCTTAACAAGCTTCTCCGTATCACGCACTGTTAACATTTTGTTAGCAACTGTTTGCGCGACTTCAAGTTGATTTTCAGCATCGGTTAATGCCAATAATGCGCGGGCATGACCCATTTCAATCAAGCGCTGCTCAACCATTTTCTTCACTGGCGCAGACAGCTGATTTAGGCGTAATAAGTTTGAAACGCTAGCGCGAGATTTGCCAACCGCATCAGCTACTTGCTGATGGGTAAGTGAGAACTCACTTTGTAATTGTTCCAGTGCCTGTGCTTCTTCAATCGCATTCAGGTCTTCACGCTGAATATTTTCTATCAATGCCATCGCAATAGCGGCACGATCGTCAATTACCTTAATAATACAAGGGACTTTCTGAAGCCCAGCTTGACGAGCCGCACGCCAGCGACGTTCCCCAGCGATAATCTCGTAGCGTTCAGGGCCCACTTGGCGTACCACGATAGGTTGGATCACCCCTTGTGCTTTGATCGATTCCGCTAATTCAGCCAACGCATCATCTTCCATCACTTTACGTGGCTGGTACTGACCCGGTTGCAATTGATTTAGCAATAAATCGTTAAGGGAACCTTCTGCTGATAACGACTGCGCGCGCTCTGCATGCTGCTGCTTAGTGTGCGCAGCTGAACTAGTAGCCAATAGCGCATCGAGGCCTTTTCCAAGACCGCGTTTATTCATGTTCATGTTTAACCCTTAAGACTGCATTGCATCGTCGTTGTGCGTACTTAATAGTGCCTGCTCACGCGCGAGTTCATCACGGCGAATAATTTCACCAGCCAACGCTAAATACGCTTTAGCACCACTTGAGTACTTGTCGTAATACATCGCAGGGCGGCCATGACTTGGCGCCTCAGCCAAACGAACATTACGCGGGATCACGGTGCGGTAGACTTTATCACCAAAATGCTTTTTCAATTGCTGTGAGACTTCGTTAGCCAAGCGATTACGCGGATCAAACATGGTGCGCAATAAGCCTTCGATTTTTAAATCAGCATTGACGACGGCGGTAAGCTTACTGATGGTGTCCATCAATGCCGTTAAGCCTTCAAGGGCAAAGTATTCGCACTGCATCGGGACTAATACCGAATCAGCCGCAGTCATGGCATTGATTGTAAGGAGGTTAAGCGCGGGAGGGCAATCAATAAAGATGAAATCATAGTTATCACGAACTGAAGCTAACGCATTACGTAAGCGCACTTCACGAGCAAAGACTTCCATCAATTTAATTTCAGCCGCAGTTACATCGCCATTGGCGGCAACCAGATGATAGCCGCCAGTGGTTTCAGTCACTGCCACTTGTTCAAACGGGGTTTCTTCAACAAGAAGATCGTAAGCCGTTGCATCAACCTGGTATTTATCCACACCGCTTGCCATGGTGGCATTGCCTTGCGGATCTAAATCTATCAGTAATACCTTGCGTTGCGTCGCGGCAAGCGATGCCGCTAGGTTGACACATGTAGTGGTTTTACCCACTCCGCCTTTTTGGTTGGCGACAGCTATAACTCTTCCCACGAAAAAACCTCAAGCAATTATTCCTTTGCCGTCAAGATTACTAGATGACGCTCGCCTTCTAACTCAGGAACATGCAAAGATTTGACCTCAGTCACAGAACACCACTCAGGTAGCTCTGCCACTTCCCGTTGATCGAACTGGCCTTTTAATGCCATGAAACAACCGGTATCTGTCGGTAAATGGTGACACCACGATACCATATCGTTCATTGATGCAAAGGCACGGCTCAATACACCATCAAAGCCGATTTCAGGTTGGAATTCTTCCACACGGCTTTGAACTGGCGTGACATTGGTAATTTTTAATTCAAAAATAACCTGGCGAATGAATCGAATACGCTTACCCAAGCTATCTAGCAAGGTAAAGGATTTTTCAGGATTCATAATCGCCAGAGGAATGCCTGGCAGACCAGGCCCCGTACCGACATCGATGAAGCGATCACCCACTAAGTGCTCACTTACCACGATACTATCCATGATATGTTTCACTATCATCTCATGGGGATCGCGAACCGATGTCAGATTATACGCTTTATTCCATTTATGAAGCAGCGCCACATAACCAATTAATTGATCAATTTGCTGCTCACTTACCACTAAATCTGTTTGCGCGATTAATTGCGCTAGACGCTGTTTCACTGTAAACGCTCCTATTCGCCTTTTTTCAACAAACCTTGCTTCTTCAAGTACACCAGTAGCAATGAGATTGCCGCAGGGGTAATACCTGAAATACGTGATGCCATTCCAACCGTTTCTGGTTTTGCATCACTCAACTTGGCAATGACTTCATTCGATAGCCCTTTAACAACACTGTAATCCAAATCAAATGGCAGTTTTGTTTTCTCGTGACGCAGTGATTTTTCCACTTCGTCTTTCTGGCGATCGATATAGCCTTGGTATTTCACTTGGATTTCAACTTGTTCACTCGCTTCTGCATCTGGGTGCGAAGGCGCGAAAGCTTCAAGTTCCGTCAATAATTCGTAAGTCACTTCTGGACGACGTAAAAGATCTTCACCACTCGCTTCACGGTTGATCGGCGATTTCAGGATCTTATTTACGTTATCCACATGATCCGACCCGGTGTGGATCCAAATATCTTTTAGACGCTGACGTTCTTGCTCGATATTTTCCATTTTTTCGTTGAAACGCGCCCAACGTGCATCATCGACCAAGCCAAATTCACGGCCAGCTTCAGTTAAACGGATATCGGCATTATCTTCACGTAGCAACAAACGGTATTCAGCACGCGACGTAAACATGCGGTACGGTTCTTTGGTCCCCATGGTCGACAAGTCGTCAATCAGTACGCCCATGTAAGCTTGGTCACGACGAGGGCTCCAACCTTCTTTTCCTTGCGCTTGTAGTGCGGCATTCATCCCCGCCAACAAGCCTTGTGCTGCCGCTTCTTCGTAACCCGTTGTACCGTTGATTTGACCCGCAAAGAACAGACCATCAATAAACTTGGTTTCGAACGTTTGCTTTAGATCGCGAGGGTCAAAGAAATCATACTCAATGGCGTAACCAGGACGAACGATGTCCGCATTCTCGAAACCTTTCATTGAGCGCACAATCTTCATTTGTACGTCAAATGGTAGGCTAGTGGAGATCCCATTTGGGTATAACTCGTGCGTCGTAAGACCTTCAGGTTCAATGAAGATCTGGTGGCTGTCTTTATCAGCAAAACGCATCACCTTGTCTTCGATCGACGGGCAGTAACGCGGACCAATACCTTCAATAACCCCAGAATACATTGGGCTGCGATCCAAGTTATTGCGGATCACATCGTGTGTTTGCTCATTGGTATGGGTAATAAAACATGGGATCTGACGCGGATGATCCGATTGTTTACCCATGAACGAAAATAGTGGGGTTGGGTTATCACCGTGCTGCGCCTGAAGTTGGCTAAAATCAACCGTACGCGCATCAATACGCGGTGGTGTACCTGTCTTCAAACGATCCACGCGGAAAGGAAGATCGCGCAGTCGGTTTGCAAGTGCAATTGACGGTGGATCACCGGCACGACCACCACTGTAGTTTTCTAGACCAATATGGATCTTACCACCAAGGAAAGTGCCGACGGTCAGTACCACGGTTTTAGCGCGGAATTTAAGACCCATTTCGGTAACGGCACCAACAACACGTTGATTTTCAACGATAAGGTCATCAACCGATTGTTGGAACAGCATTAAATTTGGTTGGTTTTCAAGAGCTTCACGTACCGCAGCTTTGTACAAGGCACGATCTGCTTGAGCACGGGTAGCGCGAACGGCTGGGCCTTTCGACGAATTCAAGGTACGGAATTGGATCCCGCCTTTGTCGATCGCTTGAGCCATCAAGCCGCCAAGGGCATCCACTTCCTTAACCAGGTGTCCTTTCCCGATCCCGCCTATGGCTGGGTTACATGACATTTGGCCCAATGTGTCGATGTTATGGGTTAAAAGTACGGTTTTTTGACCCATTCGAGCAGCAGCCAGTGCGGCTTCAGTACCGGCATGACCACCACCAACCACGATGACATCAAAATTTTCCTGGTAAAACATGGAACTACCTCAGGTATTTAAATCGCCAGTGAATTAGCTTCAAGCAAAGGGGGAGTATTCTATCTTGTTTCGTGGAAAGAGAGAATCTTTCATCAAGATCATTTGATCATCGAAAGTGCCCTGCTTAAATATATATAAAGATCTTTTAGAGAGATCTTTTATTAGATCTACTATTAGGATCGCCCGATCGTGTGGATAACCGTTAAATGATCCTAATGATCATGGTGTTAGGGAGGATCATTAATTGTGGAGGAGCTTGGATCATCTTTAGGATTAGCTGGGATCAAAAAGGCTACTTATCAACAGCCCTAAATTGCCCTATAAGTTATTCAATGGATAACTATGGGTTGATCACCGTTTAGATCTATAGTTATCCACAGAAGAAAGTGTAAAAAAGCCCTTTAAATGGGATTAAAATTGGTCAACTTTTAATCTTTAAGGTGGGTTTTCCAAGCTGCTAACCAGTTTTCCGCAGGATCTTCAGGTACCGGATGTTGAGACATGTCGATGTGAAGTGGCTCTCCGATACGCTGACCCCCTTGTTTGGTGAGCTGCTGATCGATGGTTTTTGCCGCTGCGCAGAAGGTATCGTAGCTTGAATCACCTAGGCCGATAACGCCGTATTTTAGTTGTGACAGATCAGACTGGCTGGTGTGCAGTTCAGCCATGAAAGGCTGAATATTATCGGGGAGTTCACCCGCACCATGGGTTGAACATACCACTAGCCAATAGCCGCTAGTCGGCGTGTCGCTGAGTTCGGCGCGGTTGATGGTTTCTGTGGTGTGGTTGTCGTCTTCGAGTAGCTCTGCGAGATGGTCTGCAACGTATTCTGCGCCGCCAAGCGTGCTACCTGTGATCAGAGTGATATGGCTCATGGTTCGTCTCGTTAAGTGTGGTGTGTCACGTTAATGGGTAAATTGGTGGGTCAATTGTACGCGGAAGCGGGCGAGATAACAGAGAGTAACAGTAGGGGCTTTATCGGTTTTACGGAAATGTCGGGGCGAAATCTACACTGAGCATGGCATAGCTCGTGGGATTGTTGGCAGCTGATTAATTGAGGGTGGGGATAAAGAAAAGTAGTAAATGCTTGTTAGTACACGATAAGTTCGTTGATGGTAAAATTACCCACAGGTTAAAGGGGCGCCTGTGGGTATGATCGTAACCAGGATCGTTTTATTTACCAATACAGAAAGAGGTAAAGATCCTACCAAGAAGATCGTCGGAGCTGAACTCGCCGGTGATCTCACTCAGGTGCTGCTGCGCGAGGCGCAGTTCTTCCGCTAATATTTCACCTGCCATGTAACCTTCTAGCTGGCTTTTACCGATTTCAAGGTGCTCAGCGGCACGCTCAAGCGCATCTAAGTGGCGTCGACGCGCCATAAAGCCGCCCTCAGTGGTACCTGAGAAGCCCATACATGCTTTTAAGTGTTCACGTAAACTTTCTACGCCTTCACCCGTACGAGCGGATAGACGCACCAAGGTTGGGTTATTAACGTGGCAAATGCCAGCTTCTTCACCTGTGAGTTCCACTTTATTACGGATCACGGTTAGGCCCATACTATCAGGTAGGCGCTCAATGAAGTCAGGCCAAATCTCAGCAGGATCCGTGGCCTCGGTGGTGGTGCCATCAACCATGAATAACACACGGTCGGCTTGCTGGATTTCATCCCACGCTCGTTCAATACCAATGCGCTCGACTTCGTCAGAGGCTTCACGCAGGCCTGCGGTATCTATGATATGCAGTGGCATGCCATCGATGTGGATATGCTCGCGCAGGACATCACGGGTGGTACCTGCAATGTCGGTGACAATGGCGGAGTCTTTACCTGAGAGGGCATTGAGCAGGCTCGATTTACCAGCATTTGGTCGACCGGCAATCACCACTTTCATCCCTTCGCGGATAATGGCGCCTTGGTTCGCTTCACGACGCACGGCTTCCAAGTTATCCATGATACCCAGTAAGTCATTACTGACTTTACCATCGGATAGGAAGTCGATTTCTTCTTCGGGAAAGTCAATGGCCGCTTCGACGTAAATACGAAGGTGGATCAGCGCTTCAACCAAGTCATTCACTTTGGTCGAGAACGCCCCTTGAAGTGATTTAAACGCACTTTTTGCCGCTTCTTCTGAGCTAGCATCAATTAAGTCAGCAATAGCTTCTGCTTGCGCTAAGTCGAGTTTATCGTTCATGAAAGCACGTTCTGAGAACTCACCAGGGCGAGCTGCGCGGATCCCTTCAAGCTTCAGGATGCGTTTAATCATCATGTCCATCAGTACAGGGCCACCGTGACCTTGCAGCTCTAACACGTCTTCGCCAGTAAACGAATTTGGCCCTTTAAAGAATAACGCGATGCCCTGATCCAGTGCGCTACCATCTTCATTTTTGAAGGGCAGGTATTCGGCGTAGCGGGTTTTTAGTTCGCGCCCTGCTACAGCGAGAGCAACCTCGGTCGCTTTAGGGCCAGAAACGCGGATAATGCCAACGCCACCGCGGCCTGGCGGTGTCGCTTGCGCAACTATGGTATCAGTGTGTTCGATCATAACTTTGGCTTAATTCGTAAAATTCGCGCTAATTGTAAACAGAGTTGACGGGAAAACCTAGCAGAGCATGTGTTGCCGTCGGCTCGTGGTTATAAATCTGAGTAAGTACCTGCTTACAACTATAGAATAAACCAGGTACAAAAAAGGCGACCCGAGGGTCGCCTTTTTGAAGCAAGGGCCTAGTAATTACTTACTATGCAGACCTTTCTTTTCTAGTGAGCGGTAAATCAGAGTTTGCTGAATTAGCGTCACAATGTTCGATACTAGCCAGTAAAGTACTAGGCCAGATGGGAAGAACAAGAAGAAGAAAGTGAACATCACAGGCATGAATGTCATGATCTTCTGCTGCATTGGATCCGTAACTGTTGTCGGGCTCATTTTCTGAATCATGAACATCGACGCACCCATCAAGATAGGCAAGATGTAGTACGGGTCTTGTGCTGATAAGTCATGGATCCAGCCAAAGAACGGCGTATGACGCAGTTCAACAGATTCCATTAGTGCCCAGTAAAGCGAAATGAAGATAGGCATTTGCAGCAAGATAGGTAGACAGCCACCCAGTGGGTTCACTTTCTCTTTCTTGTACAGTTCCATCATTTCTTGGCTCATACGTTGACGGTCATCGCCAAAACGCTCACGCATTGCAGTCAGCTTAGGCTGAAGCATGCGCATTTTTGCCATTGAGGTGTACTGAGCTTTCGTTAGTGGGTACATGGCACCACGAACGATGAATGTTAGTACGATGATCGCTAGACCCCAGTTCACTACGATGCTCTGAATGAACGATAGTAGTGTGTGTAGCGGGCTTGCGATGAACCATAACCAGCCGTAATCAACCGTTAGGTTTAGGTTTTTCGCCGTTGCTTCCATTTGGTCTTGTAGTTTAGGACCAACCCAAAGCGTTGACGTTAGTGTTTCCTCACCACCCGCAGGGATAGTTGCTGCTGGAAGACGCACACCGATGTAACCTTGACCATCGCTAGTACGGCTGTATAGGTTTGAGGTGTCTTCTGAGCGTGGGATCCAAGCTGATACGAAGTAGTGTTGCAGCATTGCTGCCCAACCTTGGTGAGTAGACAGGTTAAGGTTCTTATCCTGCATATCATCAAAGCTGTATTTTTTGTAATTAGTATCGTCAGTTGAGTATGCGCCACCACGGTAGGTTGGCATGGTTAGGCTGCCACCATCGTCCATCAGGCTCTGGCGTAGCTGTGCGTACATTTGTACGTTAGCGGCTTTGTCTGATTGGTTGTCGATAGTGTATTGCACGTCAACTGCGTAGCTACCACGCTTAAGCACGAAGGTCTTAACGTAGTTAATGCCATCTTGGCTGTACGTCATAGGAACACGAATTTCATCTTGGCCATCAGCGAGTGTGAAATCTGTGCCTTCAACGTTAAGTTGTGCGCGACCATTTGTAGAGTCGATGCCGTTAGCGCCAATCAGACCTGATTGAGCGATGTAACGGTGACCTTCTACATTTTTCAGTAGTACAAATGGGTCTTCTGAATCGAGTTCGTTATTGTAAGCAAGCAGTTTTGCTTCGATAACGTCACCACCTAGCGTATCGACAGTTAGCGCCAGTACATCAGTGTTGATGGTGATGAGGTTGTTGGACGTGCTTTGGTCTGTAACGGGTTGGCCATCTGCAGAATGTGAAGGCACATCACCACTGTTGTTAACTTGCTGCGCTACACCCTGGCTTTGAGGCTGAGGGTTGTTGTCCATATTCCACTGTTGGAACAGTAGGAAAGAGACAAACAGTAGGGCAATTAACAGAATATTGCGTTGGGAATCCATCGTTAATTATCTCTGTCGTTATGCTTGGTTGGCGGAACGGGGTCAAAACCACCGTCGTTTAAAGGATGACATCTTAATAGACGTTTCGCTGCTAACCAACAACCTTTTATCGTTCCATGTGCTTTTACGGCTTCAATTGCGTATTGAGAACATGTAGGGGTAAAACGACAGCGTGGTCCGAGTAACGGACTGATCGCAAGTTGGTAAAAGCGGACTAGTCCTACGACTAGCCACGCGAAGGGCGAGACAGGCGATGCCATAATTTATCTAACAGTTTAAATAACTCTTCGTTGCTCAGCTCTTGAGCACTCTTCTTGGCAATCACGACAAAATCTTTCGCTGGCAGGTCAGCTTGCTTTAAACGGAAACTTTCTCGAACAATACGTTTGAATCGGTTTCTGTTAGGTGCAGTTTTAATCTGTTTCTTAGGAACAGCAAGACCAAGGCGAGGATGATTGAGGTCGTTAGGACGGGCAAGAATAGTTAAGTGAGGAGAGCCAGCACGATGAGCTTGCTGGAAGACTTTTTTATAATGTTCGGGAGTTAACAGACGTAACTCCCGAGAAAAGGCTAGCTTATTCAAAATAATCAGAGATTATTTAGAAAGGCGCTTACGGCCTTTAGCACGACGTGCATTGATTGTTGCGCGACCGTTCTTAGTTGCCATGCGAGCACGGAAACCGTGGCTGCGCTTGCGCTTTAGAACTGAAGGTTGAAAAGTGCGTTTCATGGTATTACCTTAAATTAACTGATCAGTTTTTAAGTTTGTTATTTAGTTTCGGATACAAAAATATCCTCGACCTCTAACAAAGAGGCGGAATTGTAATCACTGACACATAAAGAGTCAATCATTATACCCATCATAAAAGACGGGCGCTGAATTATACTTTTTGTTGGTCAGAGTGCAAGGATCCTTTGTTGATCCCAACTTGATGGAGAAATTTTTTCAATCGGGGATCATTTGGTTGGCCAAAGATCTGATCCGGCGACCCCTGTTCGACGAAGCTCCCATCGGCCATAAAGATCACTCTATCCGCCACTTCTCGGGCAAATTGCATTTCATGGGTGACCACCAGCATGGTCTGATGACGGGTGGCGAGGGTTTTCATTAACGCGAGTACTTCACCGACCCATTCAGGATCTAACGCCGAAGTGGGTTCATCAAATAAGAGTAGTTCAGCATCAAGTGCCATTGCTCGACCAATGCCGACCCGTTGTTGCTGACCACCCGATAAGGCCGCAGGGTAAGCATCACCTTTATCGCCCAAACCTATGTCATCTAATATCTGTTGCGCCCGTGAAAAAGCCTCGTTTTTATCCCACCCTTTGACTGTGATAAGCCCCTCGGCAATATTTTGTTTGGCGGTCATGTGGGCAAATAGAGCGTAATTTTGGAATACAAATCCTGTTTTTCTGCGCAATTTCAGAATATCTCGCTGTTTTGCGGTTTGGCTATCGACCGTGACATCATCAATTTTAATATGGCCTCGGTCGGCGCGTTCAAGGAAATTAATGCAGCGTAATAGGGTGGATTTTCCTGTGCCTGATGGACCTATAATCACCACGATTTCGCCTTTATTGATGGTTAAATCGAGATCGGAAAAAACCGCACTGTCGCCAAAGCGTTTGCTGAGATGGGTAAATTTAATCATCGTTGGTAGGCCTTATTGAGTTTGGTTTCTGCCCAGTATTGAACCCGCGTGAGTAGGATTACCATCACCCAATAAATGAGTGCAACGGCAAGAAATGCTTCAAAGAATTTAAAGCTCGACGAGGCTTCCATCTGGGCGCGAGCCATAATTTCAGCCACCCCTAAAGTGAAAGCGAGAGAGGTAGATTTAATCATGTCGATGAAATAGTTCATCAGAGATGGCAAGGCTATACGGGTGGCCTGCGGTAAAATAATTCGGCGCATGGCTTGGAGTTCGGTCATCCCGATCGACAAACTGGCTTCCATTTGGCTGCGATCAATCCCATTGATCGCGGCACGAATACTCTCGGCTTTGTAAGCGGCAAAGTGGAGGCTTAAGCCGATCACTGCCGCGCTGAAGGCATCGAGGCCGATAAAAATCGGAAAAACTTGCGGCAAGCCATAATAAAGTAAAAACAGTTGCACCAGCAGTGGCGTGCCACGAAAAAAACTGATGTAAACCTGTGCCAGCTGATCCAATACAGGGATTCGATAGACCCGAACCAAGGCAATAAAAATCGCAATAATCAGCGAAAAGAGTAATCCCCATAATGCCATGTTCAGGGTTACCCCTAAATAGCCAAGCAAAATGGGTATTAGGGAAAGCATGTAATCAAAGTCAAAACCCATAATGGTGAAAGCCTCATGTATTGAGTTAGATGGTGTAAACCGCGCTAGATGTCGCTATTAGTTGCAAGGTAAGGTGAGTTAAAAGTGATAAAACCCACCCGAAGGTGAGTTTTAAGTATATTCGAGCTAGCCCAAAAGAAGAGTTATGGGGTTATTGGGTGATATCCGCATCAAACCACTTAACGGAAATCTCCGCGAGTGTGCCGTCTGCGCGCATGGCTGATAGCGCGGTATTGACTTGATCGCGTAGCGCTTGACCTTTTTCACTTTTCACAAATGGCCAGGCGTTTTCAATTTTCTCAAACGGTTGTCCTGCCAGTTGCAGCGGTAGGTTGGCTTTTTTGATCAACTCTAACGAGGATAAACGATCCATCACAAAAGCATCGGTACGGCCAAGGGCCACGTCATGTTCGATACCCGTATCATAGGTTTTTATCTCTATTTCGCTGGCATTCGTGAGTTTTCGTAGTAGTTGCTCGTAGTTAGACCCTAAGTTAACCCCCACTTTTTTACCGGTTAAGTCCTCGGTACTCTTGATACTGTCATTACCTTTGCGCACCACGAGTTGGGCACCGTCAATCACATAAGCATCAGAAAACGCATATTTACTCACACGCTCAGGGGTGATGGTGATTTGGTTGGAAATGGTATCGATACGACCGGTTTCCAGTAGGCCAAACAAGCCTGAGAAGTTAGCGGTCACAAACTCAACCTTATAGTCGTTACGCTTGGCGATTTCATTCCATAAATCGACTTCAAAGCCTTGCAGCTGATCTTGCTTTACAAAAGTAAACGGGAAGTAACGACCAGACATACCTACTTTCACGTCGGTGGCGGCTTGAACGGCTTGGGTTGCTGTTAATGTTAGGGCTACGGCGGTAAGTGTGGTTTTCATCCAGCGTTTCATTCTGTCTACTCCTAGGCTGACATCGTCATTGTGCTAAAACATCCTACTTGTTTATAACTCTGTTAATTAAATAACGTTGAGTTATTAAAGATAACCATTTGTAAGGTTAGGGGGATCTTGGGGCGTTGTTGATAATTTTGTGGGTAATCAGGGGGGAATATGTGCTGATCCTGGCTTCCATTGTGTGAATAATGTGAATAAGTCGGATCTTATTCACTGGATCTGCGATCTCTTTGCTGGCGATCCTGCGCCAGCAGGTATAAAATTAGCTCCCTTTTTGTGTTTTGTTATTCAGTGTGGAGTCGAACTTGTCATCTTCGCTATGGTTGCAGTGCCTTCAACGCTTTCAGGAAGAACTCCCTGCAACAGAATTCAGCATGTGGATCCGTCCTCTTCAAGCTGAATTAAACGATAATACGCTGACTTTGTTTGCGCCAAACCGCTTCGTGCTGGATTGGGTCAGAGATCGGTATCTCAACAACATCAACCGTCAACTCAATGAGTTCTGCGGTAATGATGTTCCTGTCCTACGTTTTGAAGTGGGCAGCCGCCCTGTGTCTGCGCCTCCACCACGACCGATAGCGGCAGTTGAGCCACCTGTTTTTCAAGCAGCGCCAGCGCCTATCGCTCAAGAGCCACCGCAACGTCAGTGGGAACCTGCCCCGTCGCCAGTACAGCCTGAAACCCAAGTGGGTTTCCGCTCGAACGTGAACCCGAAACACAACTTCAACAACTTCGTTGAAGGTAAATCAAACCAATTAGGTTTAGCGGCTTGTCGTCAAGTGGCGGATAACCCTGGTGCAGCTTATAATCCACTGTTTTTATACGGTGGCACCGGTTTAGGTAAAACGCACTTATTGCATGCTGTCGGTAATGCGATTGCTGATCGTAAACCGAATGCTAAAGTGGTGTACATGCATTCTGAGCGCTTTGTTCAAGACATGGTAAAAGCCTTGCAGAACAACGCGATTGAAGAATTTAAACGTTACTACCGTAGCGTTGATGCCTTGTTGATCGATGATATTCAATTTTTCGCCAACAAAGAGCGCTCACAAGAAGAATTCTTCCATACCTTCAATGCGTTATTAGAAGGTAACCAGCAAATTATTCTGACTTCTGATCGTTACCCGCGAGAGATCAGCGGGGTAGAGGATCGCTTAAAATCACGTTTCGGTTGGGGCTTAACGGTAGCCATTGAACCGCCTGAACTGGAAACCCGTGTCGCGATCTTAATGAAGAAAGCCGAGCACAATAACATTCGCTTGGCTGATGAAGTGGCGTTTTTCATTGCTAAACGCTTACGCTCAAATGTGCGTGAGTTGGAAGGGGCATTGAACCGTGTTATTGCTAACGCTAACTTTACCGGTCGTGCCATTACCATCGACTTTGTTCGTGAAGCGCTGCGCGATCTGCTTGCCTTGCAAGAAAAGTTAGTAACGATCGATAATATCCAGAAGACTGTCGCCGAATACTATAAAATAAAGATGGCTGATATGCTGTCGAAGCGTCGTTCTCGCTCTGTGGCACGCCCTCGTCAAATGGCGATGGCACTGTCGAAAGAGCTAACGAACCATAGCTTGCCAGAAATCGGTGATGCATTTGGTGGTCGTGACCATACAACCGTATTGCATGCCTGTCGTAAGATTGAGCAGCTACGTGAAGAAAGCCACGATATCAAAGAAGATTATTCAAACCTAATTAGAACACTGTCGTCTTAATATGAAATTTTCCGTTGAACGCGAACATTTATTAAAACCGCTGCAACAGGTCTCTGGTGCATTAGGCGGTCGTCCATCGTTGCCGATTTTGGGTAACTTGTTACTGCAAGTCACTGATGGTTGGCTATCAATGACGGGTACTGACTTAGAAGTTGAGTTGGTAGCTAAACTGGCGTTAGACGGCGACTACGAAGAAGGTGCGATTACCGTACCTGCGCGTAAATTCCTTGATATTTGCCGTGGTCTACCAGATACCTCCGCGATCAAGATTGCCCTTGAAGGGGATCGCGTGATCATTCGCTCGGGTCGTAGCCGCTACTCGTTGGCGACACTGCCAGCGAGTGATTTCCCTAATATTGATGATTGGCAGAGTGACGTTGAGATGACGTTACTACAAGGCCAAATGCGTCAGCTGATCGATAGCACCCAATTTTCAATGGCACATCAAGATGTGCGTTACTACCTCAATGGTATGTTGTTTGAAACCGATGGTCAGCACTTACGCTCAGTGGCTACCGATGGCCACCGTATGGCGGTATGTGCGATCAATATTGAGCAAGAGCTGCCAAGCAAACAAATCATTGTACCGCGTAAAGGGGTATTAGAATTGGTGCGTTTGCTCGACACGCCAGACGCGCAAGTGACCATTCAAATTGGTAATGCGAATTTACGCGCAACGGTAAATAATTTTGTGTTTACCTCTAAGCTGGTTGATGGTCGCTTCCCTGACTATCGTCGAGTGATGCCGCAAAACACCACTAAAACATTAGAAGCCAGCTGTGATGAACTGCGTAAAGCCTTCTCGCGTGCCGCTATTTTATCTAATGAAAAATTCCGTGGTGTACGCGTTAATTTTGTCGGCAATGAAATGCGCATTACAGCCAATAACCCAGAACAAGAAGAAGCGGAAGAGTTTCTTGATGTTAGCTACGATGGGGATGATTTAGAAATTGGCTTTAATGTGAGCTACGTACTGGATGTGCTTAACACGCTTAAGTGTGAGCAAGTACGAATGTCACTGAGCGATGCCAATGCTAGTGCGTTAATTGAAGACTGTGCCAACGACGAAGCCATGTATGTGGTTATGCCAATCCGACTATAAGGCATGGCGCTCACCCGACTTATAATCAAAGACTTTCGAAATATTGAAGCTTGCGATATGACGTTGTCAGCAAGCTTTAATTTTCTTATCGGTGCCAACGGTAGCGGTAAAACCAGTGTGTTGGAAGCAGTGCACTATTTGGGGCATGGCCGCTCGTTTCGTAGCCATTTAACCAGTAGAGTGATTCGACATGAACAAAACGAACTGTTTATTCATGGTCGGATTCAGCACAACAATAACCTTGAGCTACCGCTGGGGTTAAACAAAAAGCGTGATGGTACAGCTGAAGTCAAAATTGCGGGTGAAACAGGCCAGAAAATGGCGCAGCTTGCGCAGGTGTTACCACTGCAGTTAATCACCCCTGAAGGGTTTGAGTTACTGAGTGGCGGGCCGAAGTTTCGCCGATCATTTATTGATTGGGGCGTCTTCCATGTTGAGCCGCGTTTTTACCAAGCATGGAGTCGTGTAAAACGACTGACCAAACAGCGCAACGCATTACTTAAAACTGCACAGAGTTATCGTGAGCTCAGTTATTGGGATCAAGAGCTGGCCCAGTTGGCTGAGTTAATTAGCCAATGGCGCGATGAATAT
Organism: Photobacterium kagoshimensis; assembly: GCF_050337045.1. NCBI lineage: Bacteria > Pseudomonadati > Pseudomonadota > Gammaproteobacteria > Vibrionales > Vibrionaceae > Photobacterium > Photobacterium kagoshimensis. The sequence continues at coordinate 58,569 of NZ_JAKJSO010000026.1, forward strand.
TTGCAAGCGGTGAAAGTGAAAGCGGCGGAAATTTGCCAAGGCTTTCTCCCTGAATTTGATATCCAGCTGGGGTATTACCGCGGCTGGGAAAAAGAAACACCCTATGCCGAGCTGCTAAAGCGCAATTTTGAGCGTGATTGTCAGCTTGGTTATACCGTAGGTGGGCCGCACAAAGCCGACTTACGGATTAAAGTGGCTGGTACGCCAGTGGAAGATGTGTTGTCCCGTGGTCAATTGAAATTGATGATGTGTGCATTACGTTTAGCACAAGGGATCCATCTGACCGAGGCGACCGGCAAACAGTGTATTTACCTTATTGATGATTTTGCTTCCGAGCTGGATAGCCATCGGCGTGCGCTGTTAGCGCAACGGTTAAAGGAAACCAACGCCCAGGTATTCATCAGTGCAATTAGCGACAACCATGTCGCTGACTTGAAAGATGAAAATGGCAAGATGTTTCATGTGGAACACGGTAAAATAACCGCAGGATAATTTAAGCGAGAGTAACTCAATGTCCAACAATTACGATTCATCAAGCATTAAGGTGCTTAAGGGCCTAGATGCGGTACGTAAGCGCCCAGGGATGTACATTGGCGATACCGATGACGGTACTGGCCTGCACCATATGGTTTTTGAGGTCGTCGATAACTCTATCGATGAAGCTCTTGCTGGCCATTGTGAAGACATCATCGTCACCATCCACGAAGATGGTTCCGTATCGGTAAGCGATGATGGCCGTGGTATTCCGACCGAAATGCACCCTGAAGAGGGCGTATCAGCTGCTGAAGTTATCATGACGGTACTTCACGCAGGTGGTAAATTCGATGATAACTCCTACAAAGTATCGGGCGGCTTGCACGGTGTAGGTGTATCGGTAGTGAACGCACTATCTGAAAAAGTAGAGCTAACAATTCATCGCCACGGTGATATTCACCAACAAATATACTGCCATGGTGAACCACAAGCACCACTTGCAGTTATTGGTGATGCTGGCGAGCGTACGGGGACGCGTATCCGTTTCTGGCCAAGTGCTGATACTTTCGCAATTCTTGAATTCCAATACGAAATTTTAGCCAAGCGTTTACGCGAGCTGTCTTTCCTTAACTCTGGCGTATCGATCAAACTGATTGATGAACGTGAAGAAGGTAAGCAAGACCACTTCATGTATGAAGGTGGTATTAAAGCGTTCGTTGAGCACTTGAACCGTAACAAGACACCGATTCACCCGAAAGTTTTCCACTTCAATTTTGAACGTGAAGACGGTATCGCAGTAGAAGTGGCAATGCAGTGGAACGATGGCTTCCAAGAAAATATCTACTGTTTTACCAACAACATCCCACAGCGTGACGGTGGTAGTCACCTTGCTGGTTTCCGTGGTGCCTTAACGCGTACTTTGAATAACTTCATGGAAAAAGAAGGTTATTCGAAGAAAGCAAAAGCGGCGACATCGGGTGATGATGCTCGTGAAGGCCTAACCGCTGTTGTATCGGTAAAAGTGCCAGATCCTAAGTTCTCTAGCCAGACGAAAGATAAACTCGTTTCCAGTGAAGTGAAGCCTGCGGTTGAATCAACCATGGGTGAAAAACTGAGTGAGTTCTTGTTAGAGAACCCATCAGATGCGAAAACAGTTTGTACTAAGATTATTGATGCCTCTCGTGCACGTGAAGCTGCACGTAAAGCACGTGAAATGACACGCCGTAAAGGTGCGCTAGATTTAGCGGGTCTGCCTGGTAAATTGGCGGACTGTCAGGAAAAAGACCCTGCACTATCTGAACTATACATAGTGGAAGGGGACTCTGCTGGCGGTTCAGCCAAGCAGGGACGTAACCGTAAAAACCAAGCGATTTTGCCGCTGAAAGGTAAAATTCTTAACGTTGAAAAAGCCCGTTTCGATAAGATGCTATCTTCACAAGAAGTGGCAACCTTAATCACAGCCATGGGTTGTGGTATCGGCCGTGACGAGTACAACCCGGATAAACTGCGCTATCACAGCATCATCATCATGACCGATGCCGATGTCGATGGTTCGCACATCCGTACGCTACTATTGACCTTCTTCTACCGTCAAATGCCTGAACTGATCGAACGTGGTCATATCTTTATTGCTCAGCCACCACTTTATAAAGTGAAGAAAGGTAAGCAAGAGCAATACATCAAAGATGATGAAGACATGAACCAGTACCAAGTGGCGTTGGCATTGGATAACGCATCATTGTTTACAAGTGAAGGTGCCCCTGCAATTACAGGTCTAGCGCTTGAAAATCTTGTGAAGCAATACAATGCTGGCATGAAGCTAGTGACGCGTATGAGTCGTCGTTACCCAACCATTCTACTGAATGAAATGGTGTACCAACCACGTCTAACCGCAGAGATGCTTGCAACAGAAGCGACGGTAACTGAGTGGTTAACACCTGTGATTACTGCGCTAAACGCAAAACAATCCGGTGAAAGTCAGTTTAGTGCTGCAGTGATCCGTGATGAAGAGAATAATGTATTCTTGCCTCAAGTTGTCGTACGTACTCACGGTGTCGATTACGAATACGCACTAAGCTTTGATTTGGTGAACTCGAAAGAATACAGCAAGCTGGCTGATCTTTCTGAAGCGCTAAACGAGCTACTGGAAGAGTCTGCATTTGTTCAGCGTGGTGAGCGTAAGCAAGCGGTCAGCAGCTTTGATGAAGCGCTAAATTGGCTAATCAAAGAATCGCGTCGTGGCCTATCACTACAGCGTTACAAAGGTCTAGGTGAGATGAACCCAGATCAGCTTTGGGAAACCACCATGGATCCTGAATCTCGTCGTATGATGCAAGTTACGATCAACGATGCCGTTGCGGCAGATGAGCTATTCACGACCCTGATGGGGGATCAAGTTGAGCCTCGTCGTCACTTCATTGAAGAGAATGCCCTGAACGCAAACCTAGATGTGTAGTGTAAATTAAACACATCATTAGGTATAAAACGTCGCCAAGTGCGGCGTTTTTTTTTGCTTTATATTTAGTGGTTTAGCAGTTTAGTGTGATTTTTTTATGATTTATTTCGACTTAACCCTTGGAAATAAATTCGATCATCCCTATATCTATTAATGAAGAGCAAGATGCCAAAGACTGGGTCGAGCGCGAGGTTTGTCCTACAGAGGAAAACCACTTCATACACAGATTAACTTATATTGCTTCTTAGAAGGATAGTATTATGCGCAACGTAGATTTCACTCCTCTTTACCGTTCAGCTATTGGTTTTGATCGTCTGTTTAACCAGATGGAAAAGAACTTCAGTAACAACAATAACGCGGGTTACCCTCCGTACAATATCGAGCAGCAAGACGAAAACCATTACCGTATTACTATGGCAGTGGCGGGTTTTGCCGAAGAGCAATTGGATATCACCCAACAACAAAATATTTTGATTGTGCGTGGTACGCGTGAAGAACAAAAAGCAGAGCGCGAATACCTGTACCAAGGTATTGCTGAGCGTGATTTTGAACGTAAGTTCCAGCTTGCTGATTACGTTAAAGTCGTGGGTGCTCAAATGGAAAATGGTTTACTGCACGTTGAGTTAGAGCGTGAAATTCCAGAAGAGCAAAAGCCACGCAAAATTGCGATTAATGGCAACCGCTTACTCGAAAGCGAATAAGCTCGGCTTGGTTAGCACGCCTTTTTGTTAAGGCATGACACCAAAGAAAGAGTAGTGAAAGGTCAGCTTAGGCTGGCCTTTTTTAATGGTTGGCGTTTAGAAAGCGATGTGGGCTATTCGTCTACCTTGCGTGTTTCACGTGAAGCACAACAAAAAAGCAGCCAGAAGGCTGCTTTGATATATGGAGTATTGGGATTGGCTGGCTATGTTGTTACTGCCGTGACGGAGTAAGGCGTACGAGCTATTAGCCACATTATGCCTGATAGGCTTTGGTTACTTCATCGGCAATCACGGCAATGCCTTTTTGCATGTCTTCCTCGCTCTGGACATAGTTCATTCGTAAGCATTCATGGCCGTGCTGCCAATCCTCTTCTAATCCAATGAAGAAGTATTCCCCAGGCACAATTAATACTCCGCGAGCTTTGAGGCGGCGATAGAGTTCCATTGTGGTGATAGGCAAATCTTTGAACCATAGCCATAAGAACATAGCGCCTTCAGGTTTATGGATTCGAAAGCGCGGATCAGGCATGGCGGTTTGCAGTAACTCAACTGCCTGCTGAGATTTACGTAAGTAAAAGGGTTTAATCACTTGCTCGCTTAATGTCAGCAAGTCACCTTGTTCGATCATCTTATGGGCAAGGGCAGGACCCACACTGCCGGGGGCTAAACTTAACACGCCATTCATATTGGCCAGTGCAGTCGTTATTTCTTCACTGGCAATCACAATACCACAGCGTAAACCTGGTAAGCCGAGTTTGGATAAGCTCATGCACAGTATGGTATTGCTGTTCCAAAAAGGGGTGACATCAGCAAAGATAATATCGGGGAACGGCATGCCATAGGCGTTATCGATGATCAGTGGAATATCGTTCGCACGGGCGAGAGCATCGAGATGTTGGATTTCTTCATCGGTCAGGACGTTGCCTGTCGGGTTGGTAGGGCGTGAGGCACAAATCGCGCCAATGCTGTCATCCACCATTAAGCGATCAAAGTCGACGTGGTATTTGAACTGGCCATTATCGAGCAAGGTGATTTCTGGTTTGTACGAGATGAACATATCTTGGCTTAAACCTGAATCACCATAGCCGATATACTCCGGCGCCAGCGGCAACAGAATTTTCTTTTGCTTACCGTCAAACTCACCAGCGAGTAAGTTGAACAAATTAAAGAAAGCGCTTTGGCTGCCATTGGTGAGACTGATATTACTCGGTTTGATGTCCCAACCATAGGTGGCCTTCATTAAATCGGCTAACGCATTAATAAAGGTGTTTTTACCTTGAGGGCCATCATAGTTTGTCATCGCGGCGGTGAGTTCGCCACTGGCAGCCATACTTTGGCTAAGCTGATTGAAGTACTCAACCATCTCTGGGATTTGGGCGGGATTGCCGCCACCTAACATCACGGCATCGGGATTACGTAACCCATCGTTTAGGTCTTCCATTAATTGGGTAATTCCCGAATAGCGACCAAACTTATCTCCGAACTTTGAAAACTCCATTTTTACTTCCGACCTCGGCACGTTGCTCTTAGATTTATCGTTATTACTTAGCTGTATAACTTATGCTCAACTGTCAACATACCTGATCCTTTCATGAAGGAAAAGCCAGTTTTCCATTTCAATTACATGGTAAGCGCAGTGAGTGTTTTGCCTGTTATGAGTGTAGTAAAATTCTGCTTGCTGCGTTTCACGTGAAACAGTGAAACTGAAAAGAGAAGGTCAAAGATAGGGCGACGGTAGATAGATAAGCTGAGTAAGAAACAGGGGTTTTCTTGTTGGGAGGCGATAGCTTACTTAGCATCGTTCAGGCAGAAAAAAGCCCGCCTAACAGAGTTTGGCGGGCTTAAATAGTCATGCGTTAACTTACTTTTGCAGAAGCGAAATATCCGCTACTTTAAAGAATTCGTTACGCAGTTGGCTCAGCATAGTAAGACGGTTCACTTTTAGTTTCTCGTCATCAGCCATCACCATTACGTTATCGAAGAAGGCATCAACCGCTTCACGTAGTGTTGCTAGCTCTGACAGTGCTTGCTGGTAATTACCTTGGGCAAACACAGGAACTAGTTTTTCAAGCATTGCAGCAATGTCAGCAGCAAGTGCTTTCTCTGCATCTTCAACTAGCAGGCTACTATCAACGCTGGCTGCAAGCTCACCGTCGAATTTCGCCAGGATATTACCAACACGTTTGTTTGCTGCTGCCAGTGATTCTGCTGCATCTAGCGAGCGGAAATGACTTACTGCTTTAACGCGTTTGTCAAAATCAGCTGGTTGCGTTGGACGCAATGCCAGTACCGCTTGAATCACGTCTACACTGTGACCTTCATCTTGGTACCATGCACGGAAACGGCCTAGCATGAAATCAATCACTTCCGCTTCTACATTATCGTTGGTTAGCTTAGTTGTACCGTCTTCGTTAGCAAATAGCGATTTCGCTTTTGCGATCAGGTCAACTAAGTCTAGGTGGTAGCCTTTCTCAACGATGATACGTAGTACGCCTAGCGCTGCACGACGAAGGGCAAATGGGTCAGAACCTTTCGGTGCTTGGCCAATACCAAAGATACCTACAAGGGTATCGAGCTTGTCAGCCATAGCAACTGCTGCTGAAACACCCGTACTTGGTAGTTCATCACCCGCGAAGCGAGGCATGTATTGCTCGTTCAGAGCAAGTGCAACATCTTCAGCTTCACCATCGTGACGTGCGTAGTGCATGCCCATGACACCTTGGGTATCGGTAAACTCGAATACCATCGATGTCATTAGGTCACACTTCGCCAGTAGGCCAGCACGCTTAGCGTTGGTAACGTCAGCATCGATTTGCTCTGCGATGTAACCTGCAAGCTCAGTAATACGATCAGTTTTGTCTTTGATTGTACCCAGTTGCTTTTGGAAGATAGCGGTTTCTAGTTCAGGCAGACGATCGACAAGTGGACGCTTGCGGTCGGTGTTGAAGAAGAACTCTGCATCTGCAAGGCGAGGGCGAACAACTTTCTCGTTACCTTCGATGATCTGACGAGGGTCTTTCGAAATGATGTTAGATACGAAGATAAACTTAGGCACTAAGTTACCGTCAGCATCGTACACAGGGAAGTACTTCTGATCGCCTTTCATGGTGTAAACCAAAGCTTCAGATGGTACGTTCAGGAAGTCCTCTTCGAAAGAAGCTGTTAACACGACAGGCCATTCAACCAGTGACGTTACTTCTTCGACTAGCTCATCTTCTAGATCGGCTTTGCCACCCACGGCGTCTGCGGCTTTCTTCGCATCAGCAAGAATAATCGCTTTACGCGCTTCGTAATCAGCCATCACTTTACCGCGCTCTTCAAGAATCGCAGGGTATTGGTCAGCATGATCGATAGTGAACTCAGCTTCACCCATGAAACGGTGACCACGGATAGTGCGTGCCGATTCAACACCAAGAATAGTGCCAGGGATAAGGGTATCACCAAGCAGCATGGTTAGCGTCTTAACTGGACGGATAAATTGTGTTTCTTTATCGCCCCAGCGCATTGGCTTAGGAATTGGTAGCTTCGCGAGTGCGTTTGCAGCCATTTCACAAAGCAATGCGTCAGCTGATTGGCCTTTGACTTCTTGTTTGAATAGTAGCCATTCGCCTTTGTCTGTTACCAGACGGTCAGCTTGTTCAACGGTAATACCGTTACCACGCGCCCAGCCTTGAGCGGCTTTGGTTGCATTACCTTCAGCATCAAAGGCAACAGAAACCGCCGGACCACGTTTTTCTACTACTTTGTCTGGTTGGCCTTCTGCAAGGTTTGCCACTTTAAGTGCTAGACGACGCGGCGCTGCAAACCACTTCACACCTTGGTGTGGGAGTGCTGCGGCTTTTAGCTCTGCTTCAAAGTTTGCTGCAAATGCTTCAGCAAGGGTACGAAGTGCTTTTGGTGGTAGCTCTTCAGTACCTAGCTCAATAAGGAAATTGTGTTCAGCCATGCTTAATCCTTACTTGTCTTTTTTGCACATAGGGAAGCCAAGTGCTTCACGTGAAGCATAATAAGCTTCTGCTACTTGCTTCGTTAAGTTACGAATGCGCAGAATGTAACGCTGACGCTCGGTAACTGAGATAGCTTTGCGTGCATCAAGTAAGTTGAATGCATGACCTGCTTTTAGAATACGTTCGTAAGCAGGTAGTGACAGTGGTGTCTCTAGTGCTAGTAGTTCCTGACACTCTTTTTCGCACTGGTCGAAGAAGGTGAATAGGAAATCAACGTCGGCATGTTCGAAGTTGTAAGTTGATTGCTCAACTTCGTTTTGGTGGAAGATGTCACCATAGGTTACTTTACCTAGTGGGCCATCAGTCCATACGAGGTCGTAAACTGAGTCTACACCTTGGATGTACATGGCTAGACGCTCAATACCGTAAGTGATTTCACCTGTTACAGGTTTACACTCAAGGCCACCAACCTGCTGGAAGTAAGTGAACTGAGTCACTTCCATGCCGTTAAGCCATACTTCCCAGCCAAGACCCCAGGCGCCCAATGTTGGGTTTTCCCAGTTGTCTTCTACGAAACGGATATCGTGTACTTGCGTATCGATGCCTAGCGCTTCTAGTGAACCTAAGTACAGCTCTTGGATGTTATCGGGTGATGGTTTGATGATCACCTGGAACTGGTAATAGTGTTGAAGACGGTTTGGATTTTCACCATAGCGGCCATCGGTAGGACGGCGAGATGGTTGTACGTACGCTGCTGCAATAGGCTCTGGACCTAGAGCACGTAAACATGTCATTGGGTGAGAGGTACCTGCACCTACTTCCATGTCTAGTGGTTGTACAATGGTACAACCTTGCTGGCCCCAGTAATCCTGCAGCGCGAGGATCATGCCCTGAAAGGTTTTAATATCGAATTTCTGCATTGTCAGCTTCGCGAGATTAGTGGATTAAAAGAAAATATCATAACAATCCAGTATACCTCGCCAGCTAAGGAGCGAGTAGGGCTAGTGCATGTTTTTTACCCATCAAGTTCCAAATTGGCGCGAGAAATTTGTGGTAAGTGCGGATTATTGCTCGGCATGGGCTTTTTTGACATTCCCTTGATGATTTTCATGATTGAGCTGATTACAATTCGGCGAAATTAAAGTGCCGGCATAATGGATGCTAAGAGCGCGTTAAAGACAAACGAGTGTAGATGCAATGAATGTACAAGCAGGTGGTAAGACAAATAAATGGCTACGCAGTGTTGTCGTGGCTTTAGGTGTGGTGATGATGGTGAGCGGCTGTTCGACCGTTAATCCTTATACTCGTGAAGATCAAACTGCCAAAGCGACCAGCGGCGCACTGATTGGTGCGATGGCGGGAGCAGCAATCGGTGTCGCGTCTTCAAGCAAGAAAGACCGTGGTAAAGGTGCACTGATTGGTGCAGCTTCTGGTGCCGCGTTAGGTGGTGGTATTGGTTATTACATGGATGTGCAAGAGACTAAATTACGTCAACAGCTTGAAGCTTCGGGTATCAGTGTGACGCGTAATGGCAACGACATTATCTTGAACATGCCGAATGAAATCACTTTTGGCTTTGACCAATCAGATTTAAGTGGTCGAGCTAAAACGGCGCTGACCAATGTGGCGGTTGTTGCCAAAGAATACGACAAAACAGCATTGAACGTTTACGGTTTTACCGACAGTAAAGGCACCGCACAATATAACCTGCGTCTATCGCAAGTGCGTGCGAGTGAAGTGAGTAACTACCTGATCCGTCAAGGTGTTGGTGTTAACCGTGTCGTGACGAAAGGCATGGGCGAAGCGCATCCAATTGCATCGAATGGTTCAGAGCAAGGCCGCGCGCAAAATCGTCGGGTTGAGATTGTATTAAGTCCATTATCTTAATTTTTGTATTGGCGCGAATAGTAAAAGTAGAATTGAAGGCTAGCACTGAGTGTTAGCCTTTTTTTGTTGATAAGCATTTACATTTTTGCGCTTGTTTCCCGTGATCACTCTCGCTATTATTACGGCTCCTTTGGGGAGTAGCCTCTCGATCTATCGAGATAATCGTCAACATAATTGAAGCAAAATCTTCATGGCGGTTATGACTCACACTAATCCTACTAGTGAGTTTGGCGAGACCATTGGTAAACCAGCATGAACCGGGGTGGGGCATGTTTGTTTGCCTATGGTGCTAATAACTATCCTCGCCCCCAAGAGTATGTCGTGAGTGTTCTCGCTGTTTCTATTACTACCGTTGCCTTAGCCGAAATTGGCGATAAAACCCAATTGTTGTCGCTGTTGCTGGCAAGCCGTTATCGCAAACCTCTTCCGATCATTTTAGCGATTTTTCTGGCTACGATTGCTAATCATGCTTTGGCTGCTTGGCTCGGCGTTGTGGTAGCAGACTACTTAACCCCTGATGTATTGAAGTGGGTGTTGGTGGTCAGTTTCATCGTGATGGCTGGCTGGATTTTGATCCCAGACAAGCTCGATGATGATGAAAAAATCTCAAATCGAGGGCCTTTTGTGGCGAGTTTTATTGCTTTCTTTATTGCTGAGATTGGCGACAAAACGCAAGTTGCGACCACCATGCTAGGGGCAAAGTACCATGATGCTTTATTGCTGGTGGTGATCGGGACAACTGTGGGGATGTTATTGGCGAATGTGCCTGTGGTGCTGATTGGTAAACTCTCTGCAGATAAAATGCCGTTAGATTTGATCCGTAAAATTACCGCAGCTTTATTTGCTGGCTTGGCAATGGCGGCGGCAGTTGGCTTATAAGCGAGTGAGCCGTATTACCTTGATGCTTGGCTTAAAGTAGTGTTTCACGTGGAACCGTGGCACGCAATCAGTGTGGTAGGTCAATTCTGTTAATGTTACTGGTGTCATGGTGATTATTGAATGGAAAATCAACGAACTGTGACCTTTGCAGCTGGTTGTTTATACCAGTTATGCTAAGTTGGAAGTGCTTAAGTTAAGCCAAGATAGGAGGTTGTTATGATCCGTTATCTCGCCATTTCGCCGCAAAGCCAGTGTTGGCTTTTTCATATCGCACTCGCGTTAAATGTACTCGGCATGGTGTTAACTGATATGTGGTTACCTATGGTCGTAGGCGCTATTGTGACTACTTATCTATCGGTGGATGCTTTAGTACGGCTACGCTATGTCATTCCAATGAAAAAAGAACTGCGAGAGCTGAGGCATGAATTAGAAACTGCCCGTAAGCAAGTTCGTGAAAGCTACGAGCAGCAAGATATATAATAAAAAGGCAGCTCATTGAGCTGCCTTTTTACTTTTCACTGCCTTTACGAATGAGAAAACGATAAGGCAAGTTGTCGATTTCTGATGCCACTAAGGTGTGATCCATAAAGCGGCAAAAGCTCGGGATATCACGCGTGGTAGAGGGATCATCAGCAATGATTAATAAGGTTTCGCCTTCAGTCATCTTCCTCACTGTTTTGCGAACCATCATTACTGGTTCTGGGCAACGAAGCCCCTGTGCTTCCAAGCTGTGAGTTGGGTTGTCAAATATAGCAGTCATCATACGCACACCTTTAGTTTCGAATTGCTGATCATACTGATGGATAAGAATTAATCAATAAGGGTTGGCAAAACAAAATAAAGGGTGTAACTTAATTTACAAGTCGTTAACGTTTTTCTAAAGGATTAGGAGGCATTATGTTGACTCACCTCGATCGTCTTACCATTTATAGCGTGCTGTGTTTTATCACCTTTTGTTCATTGGTGTTACGCGGCCCCGCAGACGCAAGCTTGTTCGCACTGGGTGGTGTGATTGCAGCAGCACTTGGCTTGTGGTTTGAACTCATGAATACCTCAGAGCTTGAAGAAGAAGAATTGAAATAAGTTCAGGTACCTTATCTTACGAATACACACTCCCCATTTTCTTGGGCTTCCCCGCTTAATATAGCGGGATTTTTTTTATCTCACGCTGCATAATTTAACGGTCTAACGTTAAGGTGAAGTATATGGAGCTGGAAGAAGTTTATCGTCGCGATCTTAATCTGCTGGTGGCACTGAAAGTATTACTGGAAGAAGGCAGTGTCAGTCGCGCTGCGGTACGGTTGAATTTAAGTCAGTCGGCGATGAGCCGAGTCCTTGGCCGTTTACGTGAGCTTTTATCCGATCCGCTATTTACACGACAAGGGCAACACTTGCTACCGACGCAACGAGCGCTCGAACTCAGCGAGGCGTTAAATGATCCCCTTGAATCATTGCGTATATTATTAACCCCCAATGATTTCCAACCTGCATTGTGCGATCAGCATTTTGTGATAGCGACAACTGACTACGCGATGCAAACCATTTTGCCGTTTGCTTTGCCGCGGATTTATGAAGAAGCCCCGAATATTTCGTTAGAGTTTGCGCCATTGCAACACGATCACTTATTAACGCAACTCACCTCTGACGGCTGTGATATGGCGATCTGTCGGCCAACTGGCCCAGTGGAACCTTTGTGTAAAGACAGCTTGGGGTTGGTGAGTGTCTTTTGTTTATTGTCACGAAATCACCCATTGGCGGACAAAACGTTAACGTTAGATGATTACTTAACGTCACCGCATGCGATGATTGCGATTAGCGATGGGGTGAAAGCGCTAATTGATGAAGCATTGCGAGGTTACCCTGAGCGAAAAATGGTACTGCGGGCGTATCATTTAGAAGCAGCGTTAGCGATTGTCGATAAGATGCCTTTGATGATCACTGTTCCTGCGGATTTGGCGTACTTAGTGGCAGAGAAGCATGACTTGGTGGTGAAGCCGTTACCGTTTAAGTTTGAACCGTTCGATTACTCACTGATTTGGCACCCTAGGTGTGAGCATTCTGCCTCACAAATTTGGCTCCGCAATCTGATCCAAGAAGAGTGTGGCAAGCTGATCGCAAAGCGTATTCACGATATGGGGTTAGCCTAAACCAACTGTCATTGTGATTAGGGTGAGTACAAGGTACGGTCATAAAAAAGGCCAGCATATCGCTGGCCAAGGTAGTCATTCGTTGTTGCGTTCTGCGATAGCTTGATAGCCATTTACAGTTTGAAAATCACTTATAGTTTGATTACTACGCGACCCGTGATTTGACCACGCGTGATTGCGTCGGCACATTCAGCAACTTCTTCGAGTGCCACTTCACGGCATGCTTGTTGGTAGAAGCTTGCTGGTAGCAATTCTTCCAGACGTTGCCAAGCTTGCTGGCGTTTTTCAAACGGACAAGACACAGAATCGACACCTTGTAGGCGTACGTTGCGCAGAATGAATGGCATCACTGTGGTTGGTAAATCAAAACCACCGGCTAGGCCGCACGCTGCTACTGCACCGTTGTAGTCCATTTGTGCTAGTACCTTGGCTAATACTTTGCTACCCACAGTATCAATAGCACCTGCCCACACTTGTTTTTCCAGTGGGCGAGCAGGTTCTTCAAATTCACTGCGTTCGATAACACGCTGCGCGCCAAGTTGTGTAAGTAGCTCACCGTTTTCTTCGATACGACCCGTTACGGCTGCCACTTGGTAACCAAGTTGCGAAAGTAGTGTAACGGCAACAGAACCCACACCACCACTTGCGCCAGTAACGAGGACTTCACCAGATTCTGGTTTAACGCCTGCATCAACAATCGCTTGTACACACAGCATCGCAGTTAGACCGGCAGTACCGATCATCATGGCTTGTTTGCCGTCTAGTTTTGCTGGTAGTGGCACTAACCAATCCGCTTTTAAGCGCGCTTTTTCTGCCATGCCGCCCCAGTGGCCCTCACCAACGCCCCAGCCAGTGAGTACGACACTGTCGCCAGCTTGGTAGCGGTCATCGCTTGATTCAACCACTTTACCCGCTAGATCAATACCTGGCACCATTGGGAATTGACGAACAATTCTTCCTTTACCTGTGATTGCTAGACCATCTTTGTAGTTTAGCGATGAGTAATCTACATCGATCAGAACATCACCTTCGGGTAGCTGATCCGTTTCTAATTGACGAATACCCGCGATGGTTTTTTTATCTTCCTGATCGAGAACAAGTGCCTTAAACATAGGAATACTCCGGTAAATGGAAAAGTAAGTCTGTTTTGATGAAGAGAGTGTAGCTGGCAAGTGACTATGAATAAAATGAAACTTTATCATTTTATCTATGACTATCACGCATGTAAGGTGAGTGTGGCTGCGGCAATAACTTGAGGTATAAAAGAAAAGCCCACGAATGTGGGCTTTGCTCGGTATTCGTTAAAGAAGGTTATTCAACCCGCTCAAAGATAGTCGCGATCCCTTGGCCTAAGCCGATACACATGGTGGCGAGGCCAAACTGGACATCACGATGCTCCATCAGGTTAATCAAGGTGGTTGAGATCCGTGAGCCTGAGCAGCCGAGTGGATGACCCAGCGCGATTGCACCACCGTTAAGGTTTACCTTCTCTTCCACTTTATCCAGTAAGTCGAGATCTTTGGCGCATGGCAGTGATTGAGCCGCAAAGGCTTCGTTGAGTTCGATCATGCCAATATCACTGATATTGAGGCCTGCACGTTTTAAGGCTTTTTGAGTTGCAGGCACAGGGCCATAACCCATGATAGAGGGATCACAGCCTGCCACAGCCATGGATTTCACGCGCGCTCTAATCGTGAGGCCGAGTGCTTTGGCGCGTTCCTCGCTCATCACTAACATGGCCGAAGCACCATCAGACAGTGCTGATGAGGTACCCGCGGTGACAGTACCGTTGACGGGATCAAAGACTGGGCGCAATCCAGCCAACCCTTCAACGGTTGTTTCTGGGCGGATCACTTCATCATAATCAAACAGTTTAAGCGCCCCGTTTTCATCATGTCCCTCAATTGGCAAGATTTCATTTTTGAAGCGTCCTTCAACGGTGGCAGCATGCGCCAAGCGGTGTGAGCGAGCAGCGAACTCATCTTGCATCTCACGGCTAATGCCATGCATTCGACCTAACATTTCAGCGGTGAGCCCCATCATGCCAGCCGCCTTGGCAACGGACTTGGACATGCCTGGGTGGAAATCCACGCCATGGTTCATTGGTACATGACCCATGTGTTCAACGCCTCCGATAATGCAGGTTTCTGCATCACCCACCATGATGGCGCGAGTCGCATCATGCAGTGCTTGCATCGATGAACCGCATAAACGGTTTACTGTGGTAGCACCGACCGTGTGCGGGATCCCTGCGATTAAGGCAGCGTTACGGCCAATATTAAAACCTTGCTCTAGGGTTTGTTGGACACACCCCCAGTAAATATCTTCGATCTGAGTGGGATCGACTTGTGGGTTGCGACTTAACAAACCCTTCATTAAGTGTGCTGATAGATCTTCAGCACGGACATGCCGAAATGCACCCGCTTTTGAACGTCCCATCGGGGTACGGATACAATCTACAATGACAGCGTTATTCATGGTTTATCCCTCGTCCTTAAGCGTTAAATGGTGCTGATGCGGTGTCGATAGCGTAATAACTTTCGCCTTTCTCCGCTTTTGCGCGCAAACCTGCTGGCACTTGGTAAACCGCACCAAGGTGAGCATATTCATCGGCCATCGCGACGTATTGTGCTAATCCCATGGTGTCTAAGTAACGGAAGACGCCACCACGGAAAGGAGGGAAGCCTAAGCCATATACCAATGCCATATCTGCTTCTGCTGGGGTCGCAATAATGTTTTCTTCTAAACAACGCACGACTTCGTTGATCATTGGTACCATGGTGCGTGCAATGATTTCTTCGCTGCTGTATTCGGTCGCAGTACCCAAAACTGGTGACAGTAGTTCCGCGACGTCGGGATCGCGTGCTTTTTTCGGTTTGCCTTTACGGTCGATAGAATAGCTAAAGAAGCCTTTACCGTTTTTCTGGCCAAATCGGCCACTTTCAAACATCACATCAACCGCATCTTTGTAATCTTTGTTCATGCGCTCTGGAAAGCCTTCCGCCATGACCGCTTGGGCGTGATGGGCGGTATCGATACCGACGACATCAAGCAAGTAAGCTGGGCCCATTGGCCAACCGAATTGTTTCTCCATGACCTTATCGACTTGTGTAAAATCGGCGCCGTCACGTAGCAGCATGCTAAAGCCTGCAAAGTAAGGAAAGAGCACACGGTTGACGAAGAAGCCAGGGCAGTCGTTAACGACGATAGGGGATTTACCCATTTTGGCGGCGTAAGCCACAACGCGATTGATGGTATCGTCCGAGGTTTTTTCGCCCCGGATGATTTCAACCAAAGGCATGCGGTGCACGGGATTAAAAAAGTGCATGCCACAGAAGTTCTCTGGACGCTGTAGCGATTCTGCTAATAAGTTGATTGGAATGGTTGAGGTATTGGAGGTCACTACAGTATCTGCAGAGACATGCTGTTCAACTTCAGCCAGTACCGCCGCTTTGATTTTTGGATTCTCAACCACGGCTTCAACGATCACGTCGGCGTGTTCGATACCGGCATAGCTCAGGCTTGGGGTGATTGAGGAGATAATCCCCGCCATTTTAAAGCCATCGATACGACCGCGCTCTAGCTGTTTGTTGAGTAACTTGGTTGCTTCATTCATGCCCAGCGCCAGGGATGGCTCGGCAATGTCCTTCATTAATACAGGCACACCTTTGAGGGCAGACTGATAAGCAATGCCACCTCCCATGATGCCCGCGCCCAGCACTGCCCCTTTAGTTGTCGGTTTTCCTGCTTTGGCTGCTTGCTTAGCATTACCTTTAATAAACTGATCGTTAAGAAATAATCCGACTAGGGCCTGAGCAACATCGGTTTTTGCCAGTTTGACGAAGTGTTTGTTTTCGACAACCAAGGCGTCATCGCGCGACATACGAGCCGCTTCTTCTATCGTCATTACTGCTGCCATCGGAGCGGGGTAATGTTTTCCTGCAACTTGAGCCACCATGGCTTTGGCCATCGTAAAGCTCATCATGGCTTCAGTTCGATTTAATAAAAGAGGGGATTTTTTTTGTTCTCGGCGCTGCTGCCAATTTAATTTACCCGCAATGGCATCTTTGATCATCGTTATCGCATTGTCGCGCAAGGCATCTGGTGCAACTACGGCATCAACGAGACCCAGTTTGAGGGCTTCGGGGGCTTTTTTATCTTTACCTGCGGTGATGATTTCCATTGCTGAATCAGCGCCAATCAAGCGAGGTAAACGTACTGTCCCACCAAAACCGGGCATGATCCCTAATTTGGTTTCAGGCAACCCGATACGTGCCGTGCTATCGGCTAAGCGAAAATCGGTTGCCAGTACGCATTCACAGCCGCCGCCGAGTGCATGGCCATTAATGGCAGAGAGTGTTGGCACGGGCAGGTCTTCTAATTTATTGAAGATATCATTGGCACGGGTTAACCATTGCGACAGCTCTTGTTCTGTCTTAGCGAATAAGCCCATAAATTCAGTAATATCCGCGCCCACCACAAAGGCCCCTTTGGCCGATGTCACAATCAGGCCTTTGAGGTCATTTTGTTGGTAAAGAGCATTAAGAGCTTCACTGAAACACTCTAGGGTCTTGATATCAAATTTATTTACGCTGTTAGGGGCGCTGAGGTTGAGCTCCGCAATACCATCTTCCAGATAGTCAACGGATAGGGTTTCACCTTGGTAAATCATGTTCTATCTCCGTGAATTCCAGTCTAAGCTGGCTTGATTTAGTGGTTTGACCTGTACCAGACAAATTTAGTGTGAACCCGATATTTAGCAATTACAACACTTATTTAAAACAATTGTTTAACTTTTAGGTGCGAAATAAACATACAAAATAGCGCAGAAGAATCTTGCACCTTGATATGAAAGAGTTTTTACATGATAAGGCTTGACGATTAAATGGCGGTATGTTGTTAAGATGTTACAGTTTGGCGAGTGTGCTGAGAGAGGTAAGCTGAGATTCAGTATTCACAGCAGAAGAGTATAGATAGAGTCGCAAACTGAAAAACGGGTACTTTGCGACTGGTTATACGCAGAAGTGAAGGGGTTATTGTATTGGTTGTGGTATCCTGCTCGGTTACTAAACCATGACCAAATTGTTTTTTAATGACAGCTTCAGAACCGTATTTAGTACCCGCAGCCAGGGCTTCTTATGAAGAAGAAATCAAGAAAAGCCGCTTTATTACTTATCTTGCACACACCCCTACGGTGGAAGCTGCCAAAGCCTTTGTGCAGCAGATCAAAACACAGCATGCGGATGCCCGTCATAATTGTTGGGCTTTTGTCGCTGGCAGACCATCAGATTCCATGAAATGGGGTTTTAGCGATGATGGCGAACCTTCAGGTACGGCGGGTAAACCTATTCTTGCTCAACTAACAGGCTCGGGCGTGGGTGAAATAACCGCAGTGGTGACACGGTATTCGGGTGGGATTAAGTTAGGTACGGGGGGGTTAGTCAAAGCCTATGGTGGTGGCGTACAACAAGCATTAACCCGATTGCAAACGCAAGAAAAAGTGATTACGTCTGAGCTCGAGATTTGTTGTGCTTATAATCAAGTTGCGCTGGTGGAGACATTGCTTGCCGAACATTGCGGTAGCACTTTAACTGCAAGCTATACAGAGTCGGTACACCTAATAGCCGAGATTGATTGTCGTTGTGTCGATGCTTTTTGTGTGGCTTTAGTTAATCGTAGTGGCGGCACCTTGACTGCCAAAACTGTCGAGCGTTAAACGCATAACCATATTGTTTAGGATGAGAGCCAGCTAGTTCATGCAGTTTCGTTCAATCATAAGAATCGTCGGGCTTTTGCTCGCCTTATTCAGTGTCACCATGTTAGTGCCTGCGATGGTGGCATTATTTTATCGTGATGGTGCGGGTTTCCCTTTCGTGGTGACCTTCTTTCTTCTATTAATGGGCGGCGCCGTATTATGGTTGCCAAACCGTCGCCATCGGCATGAACTGAAAGCTCGTGATGGCTTTTTGATTGTTGTTCTATTCTGGACGGTAATTGGTAGCGCAGGCGCTGTGCCTTTTCTGCTCTCGAAAACCCCCGATCTCTCCGTGACTGATGCTTTTTTTGAATCGTTTTCTGCCTTAACCACTACAGGGGCGACGGTGATTGTCGGGTTAGACGATTTACCCAAAG
This sequence comes from Photobacterium kagoshimensis, assembly GCF_050337045.1. Lineage (NCBI taxonomy): Bacteria > Pseudomonadati > Pseudomonadota > Gammaproteobacteria > Vibrionales > Vibrionaceae > Photobacterium > Photobacterium kagoshimensis. The sequence continues at coordinate 77,191 of NZ_JAKJSO010000026.1, forward strand.
CGATTTTATTCTACCGTCAGTTACTACAGTGGTTTGGTGGAATGGGGATCATTGTATTAGCCGTTGCGATTTTACCTGTTCTCGGTATCGGTGGTATGCAGCTTTACCGGGCAGAAATTCCAGGCCCGGTTAAAGATTCAAAGATGACGCCACGGATTGCCGAAACGGCTAAAACTCTGTGGTATATCTATTTAGCCTTAACGGTTAGTTGTGCCTTTGCTTTTTGGATGGCAGGGATGACGCCATTTGATGCGGTATCACACAGCTTCTCGACTATCGCGATTGGTGGTTTCTCTACCCACGATGCCAGCATGGGGTATTTTAATAGCCCCACCATTAACATGATCACTGTGGTCTTCCTGCTGATATCGGCATGTAACTTCTCGCTTCACTTTGCTGCTTTTGCCAATGGCGGCGTGAATTTACGGACTTATTGGCGCGATCCTGAGTTTCGCGCCTTTTTTGGTGCTCAGTTTATCTTGCTGGCGATTTGTTTTGGCATGTTACTGAAACATCACTCGTACGACTCTTATTACGATGCGTTTGATCAGGCATTGTTCCAAACTGTATCTATTTCGACGACGGCGGGTTTTACCACCACCAGTTTTTCTGAGTGGCCACTTTTCTTACCGGTATTATTGCTGTTCTCTTCTTTTGTTGGGGGCTGTGCTGGTTCGACGGGGGGCGGCATGAAAGTGATCCGTATGCTACTTCTCTTCTTACAAGGTGTACGTGAACTGAAACGTTTGGTGCACCCGCGGGCGGTTTATACCATTAAAGTGGGTAACAAAGCTTTGCCGCAACGTGTGGTTGATGCGGTATGGGGGTTTTTCTCGGCTTACGCTCTGGTATTTGTGGTGTGTATGCTGGCATTAATCGCAACAGGCATCGATGAATTAACCGCATTCTCTGCGGTTGCTGCAACATTAAATAACTTAGGTCCAGGACTCGGTGAAGTTGCAGTGCATTTTGGTGAGGTAAACTCAGCTGCCAAGTGGATACTAATTATCGCAATGCTATTTGGTCGTCTTGAAGTATTTACGTTATTAGTCTTATTTACACCAACATTCTGGCGAAACTAAGGAGCCAAAGTGGAACAGGTTTTATTACTGCATTCGAGCACGGACGGTCAGACGATTAAGATCCTTGACTATATAAAGAAGGAATTGGGTCAAGATTGCCAATGTACACTGCAAGACCTCAATAGCTTGCCTGATATTGAGTGGCAAAAATACGATCGTGTCTTAATTGGTGCGGCTGTTCGATATGGTCACTTAAGTAAGAAGCTCTATCAATTTATTGAAAAGAACCTTCAGGCATTAGAACAACATAAGGTCGCTTTCTTCTGTGTAAACCTGACTGCACGTAAAGAAGGGAAGAACACCCCTGAAACCAGCGCTTATATGAAGAAGTTCTTAGTGAAGTCGCCTTGGTGCCCAAGTTTACAAGCTGTATTCGCGGGGGCGCTGCGCTATCCGCGTTATAACTTGTTTGATCGCACCATGATTCAGTTCATTATGCGTATTACGGGTGGCGAGACGGATACCAGTAAAGAAGTGGAATATACCGATTGGGACGCCGTTGCTCGGTTTGCAGTGGCTTTTAAGCAGTTTTAGCTGTGGTTTTTATCGCTTTGGTGTTTATTTGACCACTTGAAAAGAAAAGCGGTTTTTTTTGAAAAAAGGGTCTTGCCAAACCGATCGAACTCTCTATAATGCGTCCTCACTGACACGGAGCAAGGCGCTTAGCCAGCAACGATAAGTCAGTATGTTCTTTAACAATTTGACCATGCAATCTGTGTGGGCACTCGTGAAATGAATAGTCAAAACTATTCATTGTTACTTTTTAAGTAAGAATGAATTTGGCATCAATGAACTGAGTGACCAATACAAATAACAAGTTTACTTATTATTTGGCACAGTCAATTCGAATA
>NZ_JAKJSO010000027.1:0-55822 GCF_050337045.1 Photobacterium kagoshimensis
TTACTCACCCGTCCGCCGCTCGTCAGCGAAGTAGCAAGCTACTTCCTGTTACCGCTCGACTTGCATGTGTTAGGCCTGCCGCCAGCGTTCAATCTGAGCCATGATCAAACTCTTCAATTTAAAGTTTTTGATGGCTCAATGAATACTGATTGAATATCGATAACTAGAAGCTAGTCATGATATTCGAATTGACTGTGCCAAATAATAAGTAAACTTAATATTTGTATTGGTCACTCAGTTCATTGATGCCAAATTCATTCTTACTTAAAAAGTAACAATGAATAGTTTTGACTATTCATTTCACGAGTGCCCACACAGATTGCATGGTCAAATTGTTAAAGAACATTCAGCGCAACACTTCGTGCTGGCTAGGCTGCGTATAATACGCTACCAAACTTTTCAGTCAAGCGTTATTTTAAATCTTTTAAAACCGCGCAAACACTGATGATAATAAACCAATAAATCACTTTTCAGCTAACTCATTAGAATCTTATCAAGATGCCGCCATTTACTTGTATCAATATAAGCAATAAAAGCTTAAATCAACCAACATAAAGTTAAGAACACCTTACCGACATGTTATACACAACTTGTGAATAACTTATTCAGCCGTTGTATTCCCTGTCGATGGAGCGGCATTATAGGGAGCCCAGAACAAAGCACAACCCTTTTCTTGATAATTATTGCCAAATGCTGCTTTTAAACACCAAAAGCCCTAAAAGAACACAAAATCACACCAAACTAGTCATTTCCCATTTGAAAGAACACGCAAGAATGAGTGTGGATCTAGTGTAGTAGATAAATATCAGACTCGGAGTATTGATCGTGCCCTTATTGAGTAAGAGCAGTAATAGTTAGTCGACCTTAATAATAAAAGAAGGATTCAGGAGATTTGCTCGATGATAAGTAAGCTCGGAGCCATCCAGCATACTGACTGTCGCCCCAGCACTTGCTGCTACACAATGACCTGCCGCAGTATCCCACATCATCGTTGGGCCTAAGCGCGGATAAAACTGAGCCCGCCCTTCTGCTACTAGACAAAATTTCAGAGAAGACCCCACTTCAGCTAACTTGTGCTCTCCCAATTGTTCCAAGAAAGCGGCTAAATCAGGGCTTGGATGTGAACGACTTCCTACGACCGTAGGTATAGAGGCAGTTCTAACTTTTATAATATCGCGACTAACCTTTGTTTGAAGCCAGGCATTTTTACCATCGGCTAACCACGTTTTCCCCAAGGCGGGCGCGTGTACCACAGCTAGAACAGGTACACCTTTCTCTATCAACGCAATATTGACCGTAAACTCACCGTTTCTCCGAATATATTCTTTGGTACCATCGAGAGGATCCACTAGCCAAAATGATTCCCAATGTTGGCGTTGCTGCCAATCAGCATGAACAGACTCTTCCGATAAGATAGGGATATTAGGCGTCAGGCGTGACAGTTGATCCAGAATAACCTGGTTCGCGGCAAGATCAGCTTCAGTCACTGGGCTCAAATCTGCCTTTTCTTGTACTTCGATATGACGATGATATCGCATCATAATGACATCACCTGCCGCGATAGCAATATCAACGATGGGTTCTAACAATCCTTTCACCTATACGCTCTCCTTTATAGTTAGCTAATAACGTTATGGCGCTGTAGCGCTTGAATGCACAACTCCACGGATTCAGACACAGTCTGTTCTCCAGCATTCAAGTGGATCTCTGGCTGTAGAGGCACTTGGTACTCTGAATCAATCCCTGTGAACTGTCTAATCTCACCTGCACGTGCTTTTTTATACAAGCCTTTAGGGTCACGCTTCTCACACTCAGCTAATGAAGTATCAACATAAACTTCAAAGAACTCATCTTTGCCGACTAACTCTCTGACCATTTGACGTTCTTCACGGTGAGGAGAGATAAACGCAGATAATACAATGAGTCCGGAGTCGACCATTAAGTTAGCGACCTCCCCAATTCGACGGATATTTTCGCGGCGATCTTGGGTTGAGAAGCCAAGGTCACGGCACAATCCATAGCGAACATTGTCACCATCGAGTAAATAAGTGTGGTACCCCAACTCAACTAACCGATTTTCTAATGCACCTGCAACCGTTGATTTGCCTGCACCACTCAACCCCGTAAACCATAACAGACAAGGTTTTTGTTTTTTCTGTTGAGCACGCTGCTGCTTCTCGACATGGTGCTGATGCCACACAATGTTGACTGATTCTTTCGTTTTCACATCCGTAGACATGTAAGACTCCATTCTATCTGTCGTTAAAAAGGAAATAACACAGGGATCAAGCCAAGGACAACAACCGAATAGACGATTGATAGCGGCAGACCAACCCGAACATAATCTCTAAGTTGATAATTCCCTATGGTGTAAACCAAAAGATTGGTTTGATAGCCATAAGGGGAAATAAAGCTCGCACTCGCTCCAAATAAAATCGCCATAATAAAAGGCATAGGATCTGCCCCTGAACTCACCGCTAGGCTGTAGGCAATCGGAAAAGATAAAGCCGCTGCAGCATTGTTAGTAACCAACTCTGTAAGAATAAGTGTCAGCAAATACACAGCCACTAAAGCCCCATAAAGTCCCCACCCATTGAGCGCTGTCATGAAGAGATCACCAATACGCTCCGATAAGCCACTCGATATCATTAACTGCGCCAATGACAAGGCAGAACCAACAATGACGACAATATCAAGCGGGAAGCGACGGCGAAGCTCAGCAAAAGAAATAATGCCAACAGCGACTAGGAGTAATAAGTAGCCAGCCAACCCTTTAATGATTGGAAAGCCCCCAACCAATGCGCCACCAATAACCGCCATAAAACCAAATAACACCGCGATACTTTTCTTGCTATCAAGGCGTGCACTCGAATCGAGTCCACTGACCAAAACAAATTCACGGTTCAATTGCTGCTTATTGGCATGAAAGGTTTTGCCTGGCACAACCACCAGCGTATCGCCAGCATGTAACTCAATATTCCCGAGACCACCCGCTAAACGTTCATGGCCCCGGCGAATGGCAACCACTACAGCATCGAAACGCTCACGAAATTTCACACTCTTTAATGTGTTTCCTCGGATCCCTGCTGAATGACTAACAATCACCTCCATCATGGATTGGCCATTAAGGTGATGCTGCCCGAACAACTGTAACCCGTCTATCTCTTGTAAGGTGGTAACACTTTCCACATCACCGCAAAATAATAGACGATCGCCCGCCTGTAATTTTGTATCAGGGCAGACGGGTGCGATAGTTTGTCCATCACGGATCACCTCCGCCAAAAATAAACGTCGCAGAGCACGCAACCCATTCTCAGCCACCGACTTCCCCGCCAAAGGTGAAAGCGGTTCTATTTTCGCTTCTAAAAAGTAAGGTAAGGCATCTTGCTGATGGTCATCATGGCTTGGTAAAAAGTAACTAAGAGGAATAACGATCAGCATACCCGCGACCAATACCGCTAACCCAATCAAGGTTGGCGCAAAGAAATTGAGGCTTGGCAGCCCGGCATCTTCAACAAAGCTATTGATAATTAGATTGGTTGAAGTGCCAATTAAAGTCAGGGTTCCCCCTAATATCGCTGCATACGACAGCGGGATCAGTAATTTAGAAGGCGCGTGGCGCTGGTTGCGTTTTACCGCACCAATCAAAGACACGACGACAGCTGTGTTATTGGTAAAAGAAGAGAGAAACGCAGTTGATAAGCCAAGTTTGGCAATCACACTCGATTGACCACCTCGTGAAATTTGCTGACCCACCCAACTGATCAAGCGCGTTTTTTCTAAGGCAATGGAAACAAGGATCAGTAATACCAATGTCAATAATGATGAATTCGTAAAATTACCGGCCAAGGTTACCAAATCAATCATATTGGTTTGGTAACCAATAAAAGCAGCCCCTGCAAACAGAAACGCCGGTTTGATCCGCGTTGTGAGCAAACAAGTAATTATCACCATTAGCATGGCAAGCACGATGCCTTGTTCCCAATTCATCGGCTACCCCAGCTTACTAATATCTTTCGCTTCCCAATGTGGGAAATGCTTACGTACCAGTGCATTAAATTCCAACTCAAACGCACTGATGTTTGCAGCACCAATGCTTTCACTATCTTGAGCTAAAGCTTGTTGGATCATGCCTGCCCCAACTGTCACATTGGTTAAGCGATCAATAATGATAAAACCGCCAGTATCGGTACTGTGTTGATAACCATCTACCGCTATCGCTTCAGTCAATGTCACTTCGCAAACACCAATACCATTGAGCGGTAATGTATCAGTCGAAAAGGTATCGAGGTTATTAATATCCACTTGATGACGAATAGCGTGCACCGAGCCTACGGTTTTCTTTCCGGCTATTTTTACATCATACTGACGACCCACCTCTAAGGGCGCTTCTGCCATCCAAACAATATCGGCTAGCATACGATCACTGAGGGGCACGTCATCATTTGCGGCAACGATGGTGTCACCACGACTGATATCAATCTCATCAGCTAATGTCAGGGTTACCGCCTGGCCGGGATAAGCTTGTGGCAAATCACCGTCAAAAGTGACAATACGCTCTACGACCGAGGCTTTACCCGATGGCAAGACTTTCACCGCATCACCAACTTTGATCACTCCAGTTGCGACCGTCCCCGCAAAACCTCGAAAATCGAGATTAGGACGATTTACATATTGCACGGGGAAGCGCAGGGCTTCACTTTCTCGCTCTTGGCCAAAATCGACATCCTCAAGCAAGGTGAGTAAAGAGTCCCCGTTATACCATGGTGTTTTACGGCTCAGGCTCACCACGTTATCGCCTTCAAGCGCAGACAAAGGCACTAACTGGATATCAATGTTACGATTGAGTTTCTGAGCAAAAGCCAGGTAATCCTCTTTGATCGACTCAAAGCGTGCTTGCTCGAACCCCACAAGGTCCATCTTATTAATCGCGACCACAAAATGGCGAATACCCAGTAAGCTGGCGATATAAGAATGGCGACGCGTTTGATCCAAGACCCCTTTGCGCGCATCAATCAGGATCACAGCAACATCACAGGTCGATGCCCCTGTCGCCATATTACGGGTGTACTGTTCATGGCCAGGGGTGTCAGCAATGATGAACTTACGCTTTTTGGTCGAAAAGTAGCGGTAAGCCACATCAATCGTGATCCCTTGCTCACGCTCTGCCTGCAATCCATCCACCAGCAGTGCGAGATCTGGTTTATCACCAGTTGTTCCCACTTTTTGGCTATCGGTATGAATCGCGGCAAGTTGATCTTCATAAATCTGGTGAGAATCGTGGAGCAAACGCCCAATTAAGGTACTCTTTCCATCATCCACGGAGCCACAGGTTAAAAAGCGCAGTAGTGACTTGTTATGGTGCTGGTCAAGGTAGGCTTCAATGCCCAGCTCAGCCACTTGTTGTTCAATAAGACTGTTCATCACTCTTTCCTTAGAAGTAACCCTGACGCTTTTTCAATTCCATTGAGCCTGATTGGTCGTGATCAATCGCTCGCCCTTGACGCTCACTGGATGTCGCGACCAGCATCTCTTCAATGATCCCTGGCAGCGTGTCGGCCTGCGATTCAATCGCCCCAGTTAGCGGGTAGCAGCCTAACGTGCGGAAGCGGACACTTTTTTGCTGAATACTTTCCCCTGGTTCGAGCTTCAACCGATCGTCATCAGCCATGATCAACATGCCATCTCGCTCTACCACAGGGCGGACATCAGACAAGTACAGAGGCACAATTTCGATACTCTCTAGGTAGATGTATTGCCAAATATCGAGCTCAGTCCAATTCGACAACGGAAAGACACGAATACTCTCGCCTTTGTTAATTTGGCCGTTATAGGTTTTCCATAATTCAGGACGCTGATTCTTCGGATCCCAGGTGTGGTTTTTATCGCGAAATGAATAAACACGTTCTTTAGCACGCGACTTTTCCTCATCACGGCGTGCTCCCCCAAATGCCGCATCAAAACCATACTTATCTAACGCCTGCTTTAACCCTTGGGTTTTCATAATATCGGTATGTTTTGATGACCCATGCTCAAAAGGGCTGATCCCCATCGCTAACCCCTCAGGGTTTTTATGTACCAATAGATCAAAACCGTATTTCTTTGCCGTGCGGTCACGAAATTCAATCATTTCGCGAAATTTCCAGTTGGTATCAACATGCAGCAAAGGAAATGGAATCTTGCCTGGGTAAAACGCTTTACGCGCCAGATGCAACATCACCGATGAATCTTTACCGATGGAATACATCATTACTGGGTTATCGAACTCAGCAGCGACTTCGCGAATAATATGTATACTCTCCGCTTCAAGCTGCTTGAGATGAGTTAATCGTTTCGGGTCCATCACTCTCTCCATGCTAAAGACTGACCACTGAACGTGGCTCTGGTTGAATATCCTGATTGCCAAACCAACGTAGTTTTTCTGATAGTGTCACGACCTCGCCCACCACGATTAATGACGGTGATGCCGCATTTTTTGCGAGTTCAGCCAGTTCACGTAACTGACCTTTAAAAATTTTCTGATTCTTTTGGGTACCGCGCTCAATGATGGCGATGGGGGTGTCGGGCTGACGACCGTATTGAAGTAGTTGTTGTTGGATGTGGCTCGATTTCATCAAGCCCATATAAATCACTAAGGTTTGTTTCCCGCGTGCCAATACCGACCAATCGAGGGGATCTGTGTCAGATTTGGTATGGCCAGTAATAAACATCGCAGTTTGCGCGTAATCGCGGTGAGTTAATGGGATCCCGGCATACGCCGTCGCCCCTGCAGCAGCGGTAATGCCGGGAACCACTTGGAAAGGGATGCCGGCATCAAACAAGACTTCAAGCTCTTCAGCCCCGCGACCAAACATAAAAGGGTCACCGCCTTTTAAGCGCACCACCCGCTTACCTTGCTGGGCATATTTAACGATTAAGCGGTTGGTTTCTTGTTGCGGCACACTGTGAAAGCCCGCACGTTTACCGACACAAACCAACTCTGCATCACGGCGGACTAAATCCATGATTTCATCTGAGACTAAATAGTCGTACAACACCACATCGGCTTGTTGCATCAACTGCAACGCCCGCAGGGTCAGTAAGCCAGCATCGCCAGGGCCTACACCAACCAGCGAGACCTCACCTTGCGGTTGCATCGTTTGTGATAAACGGATCAACTCTAATTGGGCATCTTGCTCTTTTCCTGCTGCTACGAGTTGCGAGAAACGCCCATCAAAGGCTTGCTCCCAAAACAAACGACGGGTAGCAAAGTCAGAAATGGTGCGCTTAAGGCAATCACGAAAACGCCCAGCGATGTTCGCCATTGCGCCTAAGTGTTGCGGCAATAGCGCTTCAATCTTTTCGCGGAGTAAACGCGCCAGTACAGGCGCTTTTCCTGAAGAGGAAATCGCAACCACAATCGGAGAACGATCAATAATCGAAGGAACAATAAAACTGCAGCGCTGAGTATCATCCACAACATTGACTAATACTTGGCGTTGATTGGCGGATTGATACACTAATGCATTCAGTGCTTTTCGCTCGGTCGCAGCGATAGCGAGAAAAATGCCGTCCAGTAATTCTGGCGTGAATTCGCTGGCAATGTGTGAGACTTGACGATTAGCGACAGCGGAAAGGAAATCGGCATTGAGTTCAGGCGCAACCACACGAACATCCGCTCCTGCTTTGAGCAGCATCTGCGTTTTTCGCCATGCGACAGTATCACCCCCCACCACCACACACGGTCGGTGCTTTAAATCTGCAAAAATTGGCAAGTAGTCCATGCCTGCGCCCTCTTTAATTCCTATTTAGAGCACTATAGACACAGCTTGATATTACCTGAAATTCTAAAATTGTATTTTTTATTCCAAAAAGTTCGCATGAAACCTAGAAATCAGAAATGAGAGAGCACACACAATAAATTACTGCTAATTCGGGTAAAAAAGGCGACAAATGTGCCTAATTGGAATGATGTGGCTCTTTACCTAGTTCTTTTGGATGTAAGTTATGCTGTTTTTTTCTTAAATAGCACGGGCGTCATCTAGACCGAAAATAAGAACTGCTGATGAGATAACATTTATCGCACTTAAAGCGAGAGTTACAGCACATTAAAGTAAGAATCAAACTTTCACTCGACATATTTTTTGTTACCTTAGCGCGGCTTTTCCTAACTCACTTTCTTGGAGTAAATCATGAAATTATCTGCCAAGCCTCTAACTATTGCGGTATTAGGTGGTTTATTGACAATGGCTGGTCCTGCAACAGCAGAAACCATTAAGCTACGTATTCTTGAAACCACTGACATTCACATGAATGTGATGGACTTTGACTACTACAAAGATAAGCCAACGCTGAAAACAGGCTTAGTTCGTACTGCAACATTGGTAAAAGAAGCACGTGCAGAAGTGACCAATAGCCTATTGGTTGATAACGGTGACTTACTTCAGGGCAGCCCAATGGGCGACTACATGGCTGACAAAGGCATTAAAATGGGTGAAATCCACCCTGCTTATAAAGCCATGAATCAGCTAGATTACGAAGTGGGTAACATTGGTAATCACGAATTCAACTATGGCTTAGAGTTTTTGAAAAACTCAATTGCGGGGGCAAATTTCCCATACGTCAATGCCAACGTTGTTGATATCAAAACAGGTAAGAACCTCTTCACGCCTTACATCATCAAATCACACACCTTAAAAGATACCGATGGTGTTGAGCACGAAGTAAAAGTGGGCTACATCGGTTTTGTACCACCACAAATCATGATTTGGGATAAGAAGAACCTTGAAGGCCGTGTTGATGCGCTAGATATCAAACAAACGGCTGAAAAGTATGTACCACAAATGAAAGCGGAAGGCGCAGACATCATTGTTGCTATCCCTCACTCAGGTATTTCTACTGATCCGTACAAAGTACAAGCCGAAAACTCTACTTACTACCTCACCGATGTTAAAGATATCGATGTGATTGCTTTTGGTCACTCGCATGCCGTTTTCCCAAGTAAGAGTTTTGCCAACGTACCTGGTGCTGATATCGAAAAAGGCACCATCAATGGCGTAGCGGCTGTTATGCCGGGTCGCTGGGGTGATCACCTTGGTGTCGTTGACCTTGTTCTTGAAAAAGAAGATGCTGGCTGGGAAGTGAGCGATGCGAAAACAGAAGCACGCCCAATTTTCGATAAAGAGAAACGCGTAGCACTTGTTGAAGCTGACAAGAAAATGGTGAAAGCCGTTGAAGCCGATCACAAAGCAACACGTACCTTTGTCAATCAACCGATAGGTAAAGCTAGCGATGTGATGTACAGCTACCTAGCATTGGTGCAAGACGACCCAACAGTACAAATTGTTAACCTTGCACAAAAAGACTACGTCGAGCGCTTTATTCAAGGTGACCCTGACCTAGATGGTATTCCTGTTCTTTCTGCTGCTGCACCATTTAAAGCGGGCGGCCGTGGTAACGATCCAACAAACTTCACCGAAGTAGAATCAGGCCAGCTAACGTTCCGTAACGCTGCCGACCTTTACCTATACCCAAATACACTTGTTGCCATGAAAGTAACAGGTAAAGAAGTGAAAGAGTGGCTTGAATGTTCTGCGGCGCAATTTAACCAAATTGATGTCAACAGCACAGCACAACAAGGCCTGATCAACTGGGATGGTTTCCGTACTTACAACTTTGATGTCATTGATGGCGTAAACTATGCCATCGACATTTCTCAGCCAGCACGTTACGACGGTGACTGCAAACTGGTGAATGCTGATGCTGAGCGTATCCAAACATTAACCTTTAATGGTAAGCCTGTAGATCCAAAACAAGACTTCATCATTGCGACCAACAACTACCGCGCATACAGCGGTAAGTTTGCGGGCACGGGTGAGAAATTTGTTGCGTTTGCATCGCCAGATGAAAACCGCACCGTTCTATCGGACTACATCAGCCGAGTGAGTAAAGAAAAAGGTCAAGTGATCCCAAGTGCAGACAACAACTGGCACTTTGCACCACTGAAAAGTGACAAAAAACTCAACGTCACTTTCGAAACATCACCGACAGATAAAGCCGCTGCGTTTATTAAAGAGAAAGGCGTCTACCCGATGACTAACGTTGGTTCAGACAAAGTAGGCTTTGCAGTTTACCGCATCGATCTACAAGCAAAATAACAGCCTCTCGTGCTATAAATAAAGACCGTCGCTTTTGCGGCGGTTTTTTTTGTTATGCTAGCTTCACTCTCACTTTTCAATGAATTCAGCATGAAAGCAGCATTGCATCATTTTTTACTGCAATTTGGGTTAAGCGATAAAGACGCTCAAGCCATTACCGCACAAGCAACCCCACTGGAACTACCAACTCGCCACATATTGATCCACCAAGGTCACACCGCAGAACACTTCTACTTTTTAGCGGAAGGGGTATGTCACGCGTGCTATTTAACGGAAGAAGGTCGCGCTTTTAGTAAAGAGTTCTACTGGGAACAAGAAACCATTATCGGTTTTGAAGCGCTAACCACCAATGGTCATTCCCCCTTTTTACTTGAAACGCTTGCCGCCAGTCGTATCTTGGCATTGCCTATTCGTTTACTCGAACAATGGCGCACCCAGCAGCACCCTTTATATACAGCCTTGCTCGAACGCCAGCTGACCTTCAAAGAAAACAAAGAGCGCTTTATGCTGATGTATAGCCCAGAAGAGCGCTATCAATTATTTACCAGCAACTTTGCACAACTGGACGCGCAGATCACCGATAAACAGCTTGCTTCTTATTTGGGTATTACCGCCACCAGCTTAAGTCGAATCAAAACACGATTAGACAGTGATAAAGAGCGGTAGAATTAACATAAGATAATGACAATCTGTGTGGAACGGTTTTAAATAAAATATCGCAACTATTTGTAATAATGATCGATCTTGAAGAGATGAGAATACCGTATGCAATGGCACTGTTTACCGTTTGAACAACTAACGACTCACCAACTGTATGATCTGCTAAAAGTGCGTGTTGATGTCTTTGTGGTAGAGCAAAATTGCCCTTACCATGAACTAGATGAGCACGACCGCCACCCAAATACACTGCATTTATTGGCTTACGATAATGACCAGTTAGTGGCGTATTTACGTCTTCTTCCTGCAGGTGTGACTTACGACAATGTAAGCATTGGACGAGTGTTAACGACAGCCAGTGCACGCGGAAAAGGGTTAGGTCATCAATTATTAACGAGGGCATTAGATGCCGCACAGAAGCAATGGCCAGATCAAACCATAGATATTGGCGCCCAAGACCACCTACAACAATATTATAAAGGTTACGGCTTTAGCGCTATTTCAGAGATGTACCTAGAGGATGATATTCCGCACATTGATATGCGATTGGAAAAAAACATTACTCGCTAATCGAGCTTCACTTCCTCATCAAGCAACAAAGCCGCATGATGCGGCTTTGTTATTTTATCGATAACCTCTGTCGTCCTATATCAGGAATACAGAACCTTTCTACTTACCTCGAGAAAAACTACCATCCGACAAACGGTAGTACATCACAGATTTACCACTAGTGGTTTCAATCTGAATCGCGTCAAGATCGCCAGACGCATTTTGCTTATAGCGGATCCACTGACCCGATTTGATTTTACTCAAAGGTTTATCTTTACCTTCAATCGCTGCCACCGCATACAAATCTGACAAAGGTAATGACTTTTCACGAAAAATATTTGCCAATGTCTGACCTTGCTGAATTTGATAACGCTGCCATTCCAGTTCAGGGGCTTTAGTGCTGGTCGATGCCACTTGGGTGGTCGTATTCGTGTGGTCGTTAGACCTAGTCATCGCTGGTGATACCGGCTCTAAACGCTGAATACGCTGTGGCGACACAGGCTCAGCTCGCTCTCCAACAGGCGGTAAATCATTGTTACCCAGATCTAATGACACCTCACGACGCACGCTGTCCGTCTCAGGCTCTGTCGTTACACTCGGGCTACTTGGCAATAACCATAATACAGTGACAACGGGCACTAAAACAGTCAGTGCACGGCGGTGAAGCCTAGGTAGCGCTAGCCAACGTTCACGAAGGGGCGCTAGCGCATCTAAACACTTTTCTTTCATCGCAGAGAGAGCCGCTCGATCAAACTGCAACTTCGGCAGTGTAAATTCGCTCTTTTTCTTTGAACGGCGTCTAGCCTGTCCCATAACTATTTCTCCATAACGAATACAGCAAAATACATCTACGACGCAAAAAGGGTGACAATTCTTAACAAGAGTTTACCCACAAGGGTTGAAACTGGTATCCTGCCTGCTTTATTGACTCTAATTAAGAGATGACAAAATGTCTGACGTTAAACTAGATACAGTTGAAACTAAAGCAAGCTACGGTATTGGTCTACAAATGGGCCAACAACTAGCACAAAGCGGTCTTGAAGGCCTTAACGTTGCAGCTATCGCTAAAGGTATCGCAACTTCTCTAACTGGCGACATGCCAGAAATCGAAGTTGACGACATCAACAACGCACTTCGCGATCTACACTCTCGTGCAGAAGAAGCACGTGCAGAGCAAGCTAAAGCAGCTGCTGCTGACGGCGAAGCTTTCCTAAAAGATAACGCACTACGCGAAGAAGTTACAGTAACTGAGTCTGGTCTTCAGTTCGAAGTGCTTGTTGAAGGCAACGGTGAAATCCCAACTTCAGACAAACAAGTTCGTGTTCACTACCACGGTCAACTAACTGACGGTACTGTATTCGATAGCTCTGTAACTCGCGGTCAACCTGCTGAGTTCCCTGTAACTGGCGTTATCGCTGGTTGGGTTGAAGCGCTACAAATGATGCCTGTAGGCTCTAAGTGGAAACTATACATCCCACAAAACCTAGCATACGGTGAGCGCGGTGCGGGTGCAGCTATCCCTCCATACGCAGCACTAGTATTCGAAGTTGAGCTTCTAGATATCCTGTAAGTTACCCGCTAACTTTCAGTTATAAAACGGCGCCCTTGCGCCGTTTTTTATATGTATTGTAACCCTCTATAGCTATAGCATTTTTTCATCAATTTATTTGCTACGAGTGCCACATTCTCCACTAGGCTTAATTACGTTACTGAGCATACGCGCATTTTATTTTACATAAATGCTTTTACGCTCCTAGCCTTGGTTAAATAGGAGAAAGCCATGAAGTTATTTGCCTCACGAAATCGTCTTTTCAGCACCATGCTAGCACTACTTGCTTGCCTGAGTTTAAGTACCGCCGCTAACGCATTCAGTTTTTCCGATCTGTTCGGTGGCAGTGACGAAAAAACAGAAGCAGCCAGTGAAGCACTAAGTAACCCGCTTACCGATATGCTGACAAGCCAGCTAGGCATCACTAACGAACAAGCAACCGGTGGTGCTGGTGCATTATTAGCGCTAGCAAGTAAACAGCTTACCGGTGATCAAGCCAGTGAGCTCACCAATATGATCCCTGGCGCCGATGGATTAATGGACGCATTACCCGCAGGGCTCGGTAGTATGATTACCAATGCAGAGAGCTTAAATACCGTTTTTTCCACACTAGGTATGGACCCAAGTATGGTCAGCCAATTCATTCCTGTCGTCATGCAATTTATGGGAGACCAAGGTGCTAGCGCAGGCTTAATGGAAGCTGTGGGCAAAATCTGGAACCCAGCCAGTTAAAACGCATTCTTAATTTTTTGCGCCGCATAGCATACAGGGTAGCCAAAGCTACCCTGTCAGAGTTATGTAAGCATTGAAAATAAAGGCGTTAGCCCCCCACTAGATACCAGAACCATCCGACTCGGCATCATCTTCATGTAAACCACATTCACGCTTTAAACCAAAGAAACGCGTTTCTTCTTCTTTCATTCCGGGCTCCCATTTCTGGGTGGTATGTACATCACCGACTGACATATAGCCTTGCTCATATAATGGGTGATAAGGCAGGTTATGACTCGTCAAATAAGCTTCTACGTCCTCATTGCTCCAATCAATTAACGGAAGAAACTTAAATACCCCGTTTTGGATCGCTAGCACAGGTAAAGACGCCCGTGTACTTGACTGTTCTCGACGTAAGCCTGAAAACCAGGTACCGACTTGCAGCTCATTAAGTGCACGACGCATGGGTTCAACTTTATTAAGTTTATTGTAAAGCTTTATGCCTTCAACACCCTGTTCCCATAGTTTTCCGTAACGTGCTTCCTGCCACGCAGGCGTCAACGATGAACGATACACTTGAACATTCAAGGATAAACGCGCTTTCAGCTCATCAATGAATAAGTAAGTTTCAGGAAACAAATACCCCGTGTCTGTCACTATCACCGGAATATCGGCTTTCACCTTGGTCACCAAGTGCAGCATCACCGCTGACTGAACGCCAAAACTAGACGCTAAGGCAAAATCACCTTGAAGGTGTTCAATTGCCCATCGCACACGATCTTGTGCTGATAGCACTTCGAGCTCTGCATTAATTTGTGCTAACTGAAGAATTTGATCGACCTTATTTAAAGCCAGTAAATCCTGTAATTGCCAACGTTTTGTCGGCGCGACTGTCGCTGAATTAGGCATAAAAATCCCTCTTAGAGACGAGCACTGGCGCAATAATGCCAGTACGAACAGTAAAATCACCAAAGCCTTCGTTTTCTTCACGCTCTAGCGCCCAACGTCCGACTAACTCATCAATATCCGCGAGTATTTGAGCGACAGTAATATTTTCTTTGTACATTTTAGGCACTCGGGTGCCATTGCGGTTACCACCAAGGTGCAAGTTATAGCGCCCCGGCGCTTTACCCACTAAGCCAATCTCAGCCAGCATGGCACGGCCACAGCCATTAGGACATCCCGTTACGCGGGTGATAATGTTTTCATCGGGTCCAAGCTGATGTTTCGCTAGAATGCCTTCAATATCAGTCACAAAGTCAGGTAAAAAGCGCTCAGCTTCCGCCATGGCTAATGGACAGGTCGGCAACGACACACATGCCATCGAATTTTTACGCTGCTCGGTAACACCATCATCAATCAAACCATGATCACGGGCGATCTTTTCGATCCTCGTTTTTTCAGCTGCAGGCACACCCGCGACAATAATATTTTGGTTTGCTGTCATACGAAAATCGCCTTTATGGACTTTCGCAATCTCAGCCATGCCGGTTTTTAGTGGTTTATTAGGGAAATCCAGCAAACGGCCATTTTCGATAAACAAGGCTAAATGGTGTTTACCATCGATGCCTTCTACCCAGCCAATGCGGTCACCACGATCGGTAAATTCATACGGACGGCTGGCGGCAAAAGTAACCCCAGCCCGTTTTTCCACTTCCGCCTTGAAAACATCAGAGCCTACACGATCTAAAGTGTACTTGGTTTTAGCATTTTTACGATTAGAGCGGTTCCCCCAATCTCGCTGGGTGGTCACTACCGCTTCTGCCACGGCAATGGTGTTTTCCAAAGCGATAAAACCAAAATCATCAGCACGGCGTGGATAGGTTGATTTATCACCGTGTGTCATGGCTAAGCCCCCGCCCACCAACACATTAAAGCCCACAAGCTTTCCTTCATCGGCAATGGCGACAAAGTTAAGATCATTTGCATGCACATCCACATCATTTTGCGGCGGGATCACCACGGTAGTTTTGAATTTACGCGGCAGATAGGTGCTCCCTAAAATCGGCTCTTCATCGGTCGTTTCAAGCTTTTCACCATCTAGCCAAATTTCCGCATACGCGCGAGTCTTGGGGAGTAAATGTTCGCTGATTTTCTTCGCCCATTCATAGGCTTCCTGATGTAACTCCGACTCAACAGGGTTTGTCGTACACAGCACATTACGGTTCACATCCCCCGCCGTTGCAATGGAATCGATGCCAATTTTATTGAGCGTTTGATGCATTAATTTAATATTGGGTTTCAACACCCCATGAAACTGAAACGTCTGACGCGTCGTTAAACGGATACTGCCGTACAAGCTATGCTCTGCTGCAAACTTATCAATCGCTAACCATTGGCTTGGTGTAATCACACCGCCAGGCATGCGCGCTCGCAGCATCACATTTTGCAAGGGTTCGAGTTTCTGCTTGGCACGTTCAGCACGAATATCACGATCATCTTGTTGATACATGCCATGAAAACGGATCAGTTGAAAATTGTCGCCTTGAAATGCCCCTGTGACAGGGTTCGCCAAATCTTCCACTATGGTGCCACGTAAGAAGTTACTTTCACGCTTAAGGCGTTCGTTATCTGCTAATTTTTGCTCACTCATTAGTACACATCCTTTTGATAACGCTTACTCTTACGTAACTCAGTTAAATAATGTTCGGCTTGCTCACGGCTTTGCTGGCCATGCTGCTCAATAATAGTGAGTAGCGCTTGATGGACATCTTTTGCCATCTGGTTGGCATCCCCACACACATAAACATGCGCGCCCTCTTGCAACCATTGCCATACTTTTGCTCCTTGTTCGAGCAATCGATGCTGCACATAAACTTTCTCAGCTTGATCACGGCTAAAAGCCACATCGATTTGATCCACCACACCCGCTTTCAGGTGCTTCTGCCATTCCACTTGATACAAGAAGTCTTCAGTGAAAGTACGATCGCCAAAGAACAGCCAGTTCTTTCCACTCGCATCACGGTTTTCACGCTCTTGAATAAAAGCACGAAATGGAGCAATACCAGTGCCAGGGCCCACCATAATGATCGGCGTGTCATCACTGTCGGGCAGTTTGAAATGCTTATTGGCCTCAACAAAAACGCGAACACTTTCGCCCTCTTCAAGGCGATGTGATAAAAAGCTTGATGCTCCGCCCTGTCGTGTTTCCTCACCTTGTTGATACTCAACCACAGCCACGGTTAGATGAACTTCTTCACCCACTTCTTGTTGGCTTGAAGCGATAGAATAGAGGCGAGGGGTCAAGCGACGTAGTAATCCTTGTAACTGTTCAGCAGTGAGTTTGGTTTTCTTTTCTGCCAATACATCTAATATTTGCGTCTTACCCGCATAAGTACGTAGCTTGTCTTTATCTGCCACCAGCTTTTCTAGTTTTTTGCTGCCTGACAAGGTGGCGTATTGAGTGACGAACTGCGGGTTCGCATTGGTAATTTCATAATGCTTAATCAGCGCCTGTAATAGCGGAAGTGATTCACCGTCGACTTCTAGCTGTGCATTGTCAACCAATCCAGCTTGCGCAATGATTTTAGCGGCGAGGTTAGAGTCATTGTCGTACCATACCCCCAGTGCATCGCCCGGCTGATAGCTTAATCCTGAACCTTCAAGATCAATCTCGATATGACGGACATCTTTGCCCGAATGACGCCCAGTGATCTTCTGACAGGTTAATAACGAAGCCTCAAACGGATGCTGCTTAGTGTATGTCGACACAGCCGCTTGGCTTTGACCAACAGGCAGTTGCACCACCTCAGCTTCCCCTGTTGATAAGGTTAGCTTCACTTTTTCTAATGCCGATGTACGCCATTGTGCGGCTTCAACTTCATAATCGACATCACAATCTAAACGCTCCAGTATCGACTCAGCACCTAGGTTAGCTAAGTAGCTATCGAAATCTTTGGCTGTTTGACAGAAAAACTCATAGCTCGAATCGCCGAGCCCAATCACTGCATATTTTAAGTGGGATAAATTCGGGGCTTTTTTTGACTGCAAAAATTCATGTAATTCAATCGCGTCATCAGGTGCTTCCCCTTCACCATGGGTTGAAGCCACAATTATGACATGAGTGGCTTTGGCTAAGTGTTTGCCTTTATAGTCACCCGCAGAAAAAATTTCCGCGCTCACACCTGTAGCATCCGCTTGTGCATGCAAAGCTTCCGCAAGCCCTTTGGCATTACCGGTTTGTGAAGCATAAATGATAGTTAGCTTATCGGCGGGCTGACTTGCCACCGCGGCAATAGACTGGCTCGCTGCTTGTGTTTGAGCTGCGGGTTGCGTTTGGCTTAATCCCCAAAAATAACCGCTGATCCATGCCATCTGCTGAGATGATAATTCTGATGTAGCCTGTTGAAGTTGATCTATTTGTTGATCATTGAGTGGGCTGGCTAAGGCCGACAGTTCCTTGAGTACCATGACACGACATTCCCTATACATTGCGTAAGGTTAGATTAGCCACTCAATGAAATAACAAGAAAGAATAGATAAGAATGTTTTATAACTTTTAGTAAGGATGAGACGCGTAAAAAGTCATCGACTCATGCAACAGAGAGTCAATATTTAGAAGCTATCTGCAATGCGGACTTGGTGAAAACCGACTTCAAATGCCCGTTCGCTCGCGGTATCAACGTCTTGGTAGCATTGTTCACTTCCCGCACCATCAGTCAACGGGACAAAACCACCACGGCGATGGCGAAACTCGACAATCCAACCATCTTCTTGGATCGACGGTTCAACCACGGCTTCGACTAAATCGCTGCGTGCATACAACCCTTGCAGTTCTGTTAATGTCATTAGTCTACTTCCTGATAACTCAGTCATCTATTAAAAATGGTACAAAACCGAGTAAACAGGCAACAAAAAAGCCACGATAATCGTGGCTTTTCATTCATTGGGGAGATCCCCTAAGGCTTTTGTACAACTAACAAGGTAAGTGTCGCGGTTAGATGTCTACTTCAACACCTAGGAACCAACCGTCATTCTTCACTTTTACAGAGTTGTAGCCGTTAATGAATGCAAAGTCATGATCCATCACGCGGTAACCCGCACGAAGATTTAGATCAACCAACAGTGGAATCGTCCACTTAACACCAACTTGTGCATCTACCGTTTTCGTATCGTCGTACGTACCGTAAGTCAGATCACCAAATGCAGACACTGGTGTCATTGGGATACCGATTTCACCCGCACCGTAAACCGCTGGTTGCCATTCGCTAAATGACTGGTTACCCACTTTACCAGCGTTGAATTTAGACATCACCACACCTAGATCCAGCGCAACTGCGTCGTTATCTAGAATTTCGTAGTAAGCCGTGTAATCAATTTGATTGAAAGACACAGTGCCGTTATCAACATCGCTGTAACGGATACGTGCATTGGGTACCAATGGAATAAAGTGCTCAAACGCAATGTGGAATGTGCCCATTGTTTTGTTTTCAGCATCTTGAGAGTGCGAAGCAATCTCTGTTTTACCGCCTGTAAACCATGCATCAGCACCTACTTTTACACCAAGAAGGGTAGCTGCTTGTGCTGGCATTGCTGCTGCAAATGCTACAGCAGCTGCCGCTGCTGTAAGAGTAAATTTGTTCATGCAGAGTCTCCGCTCTTATTTGTATGAAATTCGGGCGAGACTATACCAGATGCTGTACAAAATGACCCCATTTGATTTGTTAAACACTGCCTTTTATACAAAAAATAACAATCACCTGACCTAACTTATTGTTGAGTAAAACTCCAATCTAGCGTCGGTAATTCATGCGATCACGATGAGATTTATCAGCCTGATGTTCGCGGTAAAACCATACGCCTAAGGCAATAACAATAAGCCAAGGTAGCAACTTAAACATTACGCCTAACATGCCAATAACCGCCATCACAGCAAAGCCTGCCGCAACCGCTAAAAACATCCCGAGCATACTGATACCTGTAAATATCAGCACCATCGCAAATGTGAATAGAAATAAAACCTCAACCATAGATCCCCCTCAAACGCCCAATTAGGCAGACAACGACTCATAACTATTGGACAGCGTCTACTTAATGACAATATGACTCATTCATAACCTAGCATATAGACTGCACAAACTGCGCCACTTTCTAGCCAAAGAAATAAAGTACATATAATCAGCAATTTAAATTCAAAACATAAAAAAGAGCGATGGTTTTTCACCTATCGCTCTTTTTAATGTGGTCAATTTTGCCAATAACTTGGTTAAATCAACTACACATCCAATTCTGCAGGAATCTTTGCTACCGCTTGTTGCAGCACTTCAATGCCCGCACCCGGCTTGTGTGCATTTTCACTGATGTGACGACGCCACTGACGCGCACCTGGCAAGCCTTGGAATAAGCCCAACATATGGCGAGAGATATGACCAAGGTATGAACCATTCGCAAGTTGACGTTCAATATATGGGAACATCGCTTCAACTAACTCTCGCTGCTTAATAATAGGTTTCGTGCTACCAAATAAGCGTTGATCCACTTGCGCCATAATATATGGGTTCTGGTATGCCTCACGCCCGACCATAACGCCATCAAGGTGCTTTAAGTGTTCGTCCATTTCATCAAACGTCTTGATCCCGCCATTGATCGCCATTTTTAGATGCGGGAAATCACGTTTTAATTGGTAAACACGCGGGTAATCCAATGGTGGGATTTCACGGTTTTCTTTTGGACTTAACCCTTTTAACCATGCTTTTCGTGCATGAATGGTAAAATCATCACAACCGCTTTTCTCTGATACCGTCGAAATAAATTGAGTCAGAAATTCATAAGAATCTTGCTCATCAATACCGATACGTGTTTTCACCGTAACCGGAATATCAACCACTTCACGCATTGCAGAGACACATTGAGCAACTAAGTCGGCCTCACCCATTAAGCAAGCGCCAAACATCCCGTTTTGTACGCGATCAGAAGGGCAGCCAACATTAAGGTTAATTTCATCGTAACCACGCTCTTGTGCAAGCTGGGCACAACGCGCCAAATCCGCAGGGTTAGAGCCACCCAATTGCAGCGCTAATGGGTGCTCTTCTTCGTTATACGCAAGAAAGTCACCTTTACCATGAATAATCGCGCCTGTTGTCACCATTTCGGTATAAAGCAACGCATGCTCACTCATCAAACGGTGGAAGTAACGACAATGACGGTCAGTCCAATCCAACATGGGCGCGACAGAGAAACGGCAAGAGGGAAACTCCTCCTGGCGTGTAAATTCTGTGTGTAAATCGTCGCAACTCGCAACAGCACTGTTTGGCATTAGATAACCTCGTTAATCACCATTATTACGTTCTCACTCATGCAGGAGCTAAGAGTGAAAAATGACCACGAATTCTACCTTATTCATTGTTGTTTCCCAATTGGATTTATTTGCGAGGCAACTAACCACCACCAACGTGCAAGTTCAAATAAAATAGCCTTATTAAAAGTAACATGGCAGATCAAACAACACCCAACCTAAGCTGCTGTTTTGTAGGTACATTTAATAGAGGGCCGCGCTACATACACTAAACCTGTACAGCAAAAATAGCTTTTGGAACATAACAACCCAAAAGCTGAACACGCTTTATAAGCTAATAAATTCATTCACTTATAGAAAATGAAAATTGGAAGTTATCACCACGTTCAGCTTTACGCTACACATTGGCATATTTACTGTACAAACCATAACCCCCGTCATAATCTTCCCATCATACAAAAAGAACATTATGTTACTTTTACTTACTCACTAATCGATTGAAATAAAACAATAAAAAACAACGCGTGCAGCTTTTTAAGCAACTGGAATATAAAGCACCAAAAGCTGCACACCTTATTAATCATTTAAAAATCATAAACTTACGACCAACCACTATCAGCAAGCCACACTACGATCATAAAAAAGCAGATAAACAGCGAAAGAGCTGTACACTTTTTACTGTGCGCAATTTATCTCCGTATAGCAGCACCTATGTGGCAATTTCAGTGAAAAGCTGCATCTTAGGTAAAGAAAAGTAAGAAGGGGGACGCTATATAAATGTAACTCGCAATATCAATTTGTGACCAGAAGCACAAAAAAGCGTCATCTTCCAATCAGGAACTTTTCGTTCGGAGATACCTTTATTGTCAGCTGTGGTAAACTAGAGGTCCTACCGCTGTTATTTGAGGTTATATGGCAAGCCAAGCACAACTGTTGCTTCAAGCACAACAACTTTGCGAGCAACGAGGTGTACGCTTAACGCCTCAACGTTTAAAGGTTCTCGTTCTTATTGTTGAGCACCGTAGCTCGATCAGTGCCTATGAGTTGCTAGATTTACTGAAAGTAACGGAACCACAAGCGAAGCCACCCACAGTTTACCGAGCTTTAGACTTTCTAATGGCTCAAGGCTTTATTCATAAAGTAGAGTCGACCAATAGCTATATTGCTTGCTGCTTGCTTGGTCATGCCGAGCATTGCTCACAGCTATTGATTTGTGATGAGTGTGGTTCAGTAGAAGAATGCCATGATGAAGAGCTGGCAAAATTATTACGTATTAAAGCCGACTCCCATGGATTTAAGGTCGCTCACCATGTGGTAGAAAGCCATGGTATTTGCAAAGACTGTCAGAGCGAACAGCAATAACTTTTGATTAAAGAATAATAACGTCATTATGCGCGCAGAATTCGTAAACCCTTTTTTAGCATCATTGCTAAATGTATTAAAAACAATGGCATCGATGGAGCTTGCTCCACAAAAGCCTCGTTTAAAAAAAGATGAAGTTGCTAGAGGTGATGTCTCTGGCTTGATTGGTATGGTTGGCCCAACAACAAAGGGCTCTATGTCGATTACCTTTGATGAAGGCTTAGCTCTTGAAATCATGCAGCGAATGCTGGGTGAGCGCCCTAACGGTATCAATGAAGAAGTGACTGATATGGTGGGTGAAATTACCAATATGGTAACGGGTGGAGCTAAACGTATTTTATCCGATAAAGGCTATGAGTTTGACATGGCAACCCCAGCAGTTGTTTCAGGCCGTGGCCATACCATTACTCACAAGTGTGATGGTGCTATCATTATCATGCCATTTGATTCTGAACACGGAAAAGCATTTATCGAGATCTGCTTCGATTAATACTATGCCTACCGCTGTGACGATATTATAACACCAGTCAGCAGACCCTGACTGGTGGTTAATACTGCCTAAATTTCACCAATATATTCATATCTCCCCAAGTAAGCTTGCTCTCTATACCCCTAACCAATATATTGGCTTACTCAGGTCGATATTAAACAGAAGTCGATGCGACTATTTCTGTTTTTCATCCGTTAATTTTTGCGTTTTATCCAGCATACCCAGCGCACCAAACCCAGTGATCACGTCTAAGTTGGTGGTTAGCTTGCTACCATTACCGCCGCCAAAGTAGTTTTTTGGCATCTCAACTTGGTAATTTTTCAGATTATTATAAAGCGCGGTAGAAACATCACGGTTTAGCTCAGCCAAGTACACATCACGATTGGCTCCATAGGCATCATATTTGGCTTTTAGCACCACAGCTTCAGCGCGCCCTTTAGCCAAGATAGCTTTAGCTTCATACTCTGCCGATAATGCATTGGCTTTTTGAATAGCTAAGTTGGCCTCTGCAATGGCTAATTCTTTCTCTTTATCAACTTCTGCTAAGCGCTTTTTCTTTTCAACTTCCACAATTTCACGCTCAGCAATTTGGCGGGCAATTTCGACTTCTTTTTGCTGTGAGATGATTGCCAACTCTTTGTTACGCTGCGCATCTTGTACTTCACGGGTACGTTGGATTTCTTTTCGTAACTGCTCGGTTTCAGCCTGCGCTTTGGACGTTTCTTGCTCTTGAATAGCACGAATCCTATCGGCGACTAAACGCTTTTTATCCATCAACAATTTATTTAATTGCTCTTCTGGTGATGGATCGCCAATCGTCACCTGAGTGACAGCAATGCCATATTGTTGGAGCGGGTTATCCTGACGCTTCAAATTACCATCAGCATCAAATACAGGCACTGTTTTCCAGACTAACTGCTGGGTACGTTGCAGTTTATTGGAATTAGCTTGGTTTACGCCCACAGGTGCCAAGTCGATTTGCTCAACTTCGACCTGTTTACGCTCTGTCATATAAATACCGTCGCGTAACTGATCACCAAGTTGGGTCTTAAATTGGTTTAAACCACCTTGGAAGAACTCTTCACCCGTGTATTGCGTCGCAGTAATAACCGTGACATTTCGAGCATTTTTCACTAAAAGTGCATCTATCAGGTTACTGTTATTGCGAAACTCACGGTGCATTTTAATAACCGATTCAGGGTTTAACGACAACTTAAAGCGAAAAGTAACAGGAATATTCCCAATATAAGTATCGGCAAAACGCGCTTGGATTGCCGGTAAGCGCTGGTAAAAATCTTCGCCCGTTGTATTACCGTAAGACACTGTGATCACTTGATCATACTTAGTGATTTTCGATAAAAACGGCATACGAAAATGAATACCAGGTTCACTAAACACATCGAGCTCACCGGTCAGGTTGTTCTGGTGTACATAGGTATAACCAGCATCTGTCATCAGTACCGAATTATTCAGTAACCCCAGAACAGCTGCCGTTCCTAATATGCCAGCCACTAAAGGTACTGAAACTTTCTTTTTCAGGTTACCTGCAACCTGCGTTTTCATATCCATCGTATCGTCCTTTATATCCATGATTACCTACTAGTTTACGATGCACGATTACCGTCCCGATAAAGGCAGGTAAAACATGGGAGGCAACTCGAAAAACCATTGACCACCAATGCATTAGCGTACATTCCATTTCTTATTGTGTTTGTAAATTGCGATTATAAGCAATTTTAAGCTCGTACAACACCATAAATAAAATGACGTTCAATTGATAATTAGCACAGTAAAGAAAAGTGGTAGGCATAAAAAAACGCGACCATGGTGGCCGCGTTCTCGTTACTGATTCGAATTTAAGTCAGACTATTTATTTAGCCCATGACTTAAATTGGTTAATCAAACCATTGGTTGAGCTATCGTGGCTTGCAACAGCCTCATCGCTGGTTAGCTCAGGTAGGATTTGGTTTGCCAGTTGCTTACCAAGTTCAACCCCCCACTGATCGAAGCTAAAGATATTCCAGATAACGCCTTGCGCGAAGATTTTGTGCTCGTACATTGCAATCAATGAGCCCAATACGCGTGGCGTTACTTGCTTAACAAGAATTGAGTTTGTTGGACGGTTACCTTCAAACACCTTGAAAGACACAAGATCTTTCACGTCATCTAATGATTTACCTGCAGCAACAAATTCAGCTTCCACTTGCGCTTTGCTCTTACCAAATGCAAGTGCTTCGGTTTGCGCAAAGAAGTTTGCCATTAGTTTCGGATGGTGATCGCTGATCGGGTTGTGGCTGATAGCAGGCGCAATAAAGTCGCAAGGAATAAGCTTAGTACCTTGGTGAATAAGCTGGTAGAAAGCATGCTGGCCGTTCGTACCCGGCTCACCCCAAATGATAGGGCCAGTTTGGTAATCAACAGGGTTACCGCCACGATCGACACACTTACCATTCGATTCCATGTTACCTTGTTGGAAGTACGCTGCGAAACGGTGCATGTACTGATCGTAAGGTAGAATGGCTTCTGACTCTGCGCCGTGGAAGTTGTTGTACCAAATGCCGATTAACGCCAAGATCACTGGGATATTTTGCTCTGCCGGTGTTTCTGCAAAGTGTTTATCCATTGCATGAGCACCTTCTAGGAGCTCAACAAAGTTATCGAAGCCCACCGCTAGCGAAATAGATAAGCCGATTGCTGAACATAGCGAGTAACGACCGCCAACCCAATCCCAGAATTCGAACATGTTATCGGTATCGATACCGAACTCAGCTACCGAGGTCGCATTGGTTGATAGTGCTGCAAAGTGCTTAGCTACGTGTGCTGAATCTTGCGCCGTTGCTAGGAACCAATCACGTGCTGAGTGTGCATTGGTCATGGTTTCTTGCGTCGTAAATGTTTTAGACGCAATTAGGAATAATGTGGTTTCTGGGTCTAAACCTTTTAGCGTTTCAGCAATGTGTGTGCCATCTACGTTAGAAACAAAGTGCATGTTCAAACGTGTTTTGTATGGCGCAAGCGCTTCTGCCACCATGTATGGGCCAAGGTCTGAACCACCGATACCAATGTTCACGACATCAGTAATTTCTTTACCTGTGTAGCCTTTCCATTCACCATCAACGATACGCGCAGTGAAAGCTTGCATCTTATCCAGTACCGCATTTACGCCTGGCATTACGTCTTGGCCATCAACCATGATCGGTGTGTTGCTACGGTTACGTAGCGCAGCGTGTAATACTGCACGATCTTCAGTTTGGTTAATCTTTTCACCGCTAAACAGCTCAGTAATCGCCGCTTTTAGTTCCGTTTGCTCAGCAAGATCAAACAGCTTCGCTAGCGTCTCTTCTGTAATAAGGTTTTTTGAGTAATCCAGTAGAATGTCTGAACCAAATTCAGCAGAAAACTTAGTAAAACGCTCGCTATCATTGGCAAACAGCTCACTCAGTTGTAAATCTTGTGCTTGTTCAAAATGCGCGGTCAGTGCTTGCCACGCTGGCGTTTTAGTTGGATTGATGTTTTTCAACATGGTGAAAATTCCTGATTTTTTTATGTTTAATCCATTAGTTATTCAGTGTGACTCACTAATGGACCCCCGATAAAGTAGAATGTTATAAATCTGTAGTCTTGTTCGTGACTATCTTTATGTAATATTACAACGTTTCGTCAATTATGACGCTAAGGTATAGCTAGCTGCATTGCGTCAGGTCACGAAATTTAAGACTTATCAATGCCATCAAATGAAACAAGTTGATCATTAATCTAGCGCTGATTGCACCAAAGCTTAACAAGGAAGGCAAGTATTATGTGGTTCCAAAAAATTATCCATCTTTCCGCTCAGCCACGTGGTTTCCATTTAGTCACCGCTGAAATTGAACAACAACTTACAGAGTTATCATCAATATCCGTCGGCTTAGCGCATATATTTATTCAACACACCTCAGCCAGCCTGACGATTAATGAAAATGCCGATCCCACGGTCCGTACCGATATGGAAGCCCACTTCTGTCGTTTTGTTCCTGAACGCGCACCGTATTATCAACATACCTATGAAGGCGATGATGATATGCCAGCACATATTAAAGCCTCTTTACTGGGTA
This sequence comes from Photobacterium kagoshimensis, assembly GCF_050337045.1. Taxonomy (NCBI): domain Bacteria; kingdom Pseudomonadati; phylum Pseudomonadota; class Gammaproteobacteria; order Vibrionales; family Vibrionaceae; genus Photobacterium; species Photobacterium kagoshimensis. Next base: position 26,783 of record NZ_JAKJSO010000027.1, read on the forward strand.
ATAGTATTACTCTTCCTATTACTCGAGGGCGTCTTGCTTTAGGTACATGGCAAGGTATTTACTTAGGCGAACATCGAGACCATGGCGGCAAACGTACGCTCGTTGTTACGATCCAAGGGCAATAAAAAAGCGAGCACTAAGGCTCGCTTTCAATTTGGTTAGTACGGCTAAAAAGGCTGGTTAACCATTACGCGGAACATGCTTTCTTCGCTGCCCCATGCCATTTCGGTCCTAACCACAATACCTTCAACTTGGAAACGCACCGCCCCGCCCGCACTCCACTTCATGTCTTTGTGTAGCTCAACCAAATTATACTCATCGGCAACCCGACCAACATCGGCAAAAGCCACCCACTGCCACCAAGGTACATCGTACCAATTGAAAATAGGCCAATCACTTAGTGGCTGCCAATCCGGTAACACACGGTATTCCATGCTATAGCTCATCGCTGAGCGACCAACATAGCGATTACTTTGGAAGCTACGCAGACGGTACAACCCACCCAGATCATTCCCGGCAAACTCAGGGGGGCGGTTATAAGTTTCTTCGCCATTCACTGTCTCGGTTTGATTCCAGGTCGGGGTATCAGCGGTGTAGATATTAAAGGCAAAGACTTGCTGGTCGAGGAGATCACCCAGTGGCCCCATGTCCCAGAACCAACTCTGGCTCGCCGCCCAAGTTACCCAGCTTGCACGATCGGAGCTGCCAGGATCTAGGGTTAACGTAAATTGACTACGGCTACCATCCGTTGGGTTACGGCTATTATTGCGATTATCCCAATCAAGACGGGTTTCTAACCCATAGACTTCATCGCTATTATTGGCCTTTGCCTGCTTGGGAAAGAGTGAAGCATTGGCAAACTGCCGACTTTTATAGAAAGGGCGAAACTCAATCGATGTCACCCCGCTCTCCCATGGCACGCTACCGGTTATTTCACGGTTAGGGCGTAATGCGGCCATTAATCCTTGGGATTTAGCGGCGCCAAACGGCAAGATGTAACGTGCGGTTAGGCGGTAATCGTCTTCACGCGCATCAGCAATAATGGCATCTTCAAGCGAGGAATCATTCGAGGTGCCCTCACCAACAAAGTATTCAAACTGTTTATACGATGCAGAGTACAACTCAAGTCCAAATAACCAGCGGCTATCCATTGAAAATGAATAGTTGTAGGCGCCAAAATAAGAAATCCAAGTGCCTTTATCACTCATTAAGCCAGCACCAATCACTGACGACTGAGGTTGACCTGCCCCTTTGATCAGGCCCGCCACACCGACAGATAGCCCCATGGAGTCGGTAGAAAAAGCAAAAGGCACAACATTAATATCAGGTTCGTATTCTGGCCATGCCTGCTCGGCAGCTACAGGCACACTTACACTAGCGGCCAGTAAAAGACTGAAAGGGATAGGTAGCTTTTTCAAAAGTCATCCATTTTATTGTAGGTATAACAGCCTAGGTATAGGCCATAGCCACACGCGGCGTTAACTTGGTGACGAGTTCATACGCAATCGTCCCCACATATTGCGCGACGATTTCGGCAGGTAATCCTTGCCCCCACAAAATCGCTTCGTCTCCGACTTTATCATTACAGTCAGGGCCAAGATCTACGGTTAGCATGTCCATTGATACTCGCCCAGCCATAGGTACCACACGGCCATTCACTAGCACTGGGGTGCCATTGGGCGCTGAACGCGGATAGCCATCACCATAGCCTATCGCAATAACACCAACTTTAGTGTCTCGCTGACTCACCCAGGTTCCACCATAACCAACCGCTTCGCCTTTTTTCACATCACGCACTGCAATCAGTGATGAAGTCAGGGTCATAACAGGCTTCATCGAGAAGGCATTGGCGTTACGCTCAGGTTCAGTAAACGGCGATACACCGTACATAATGATCCCAGGGCGGATCCACTCAAGTTGACTGTCAGGCCAGGCTAATGTACCCGCAGAAGCCGCGAGTGAGCGCTCACCCGCACAACCTGCCGTTAGGCTTAAAAAGGTGTCCAACTGCTCTGCAGTCACCGAGCTTGCAAAATCGTCCGCACAGCCAAAGTGGCTCATATAACGCAGTGGCTTTGCGACGTTCTTACAGGTATGTAAACGCGTCACAAAATCAGTAAATTGCTCAGGGCGTACACCTAGACGGTGCATGCCACTGTCAATTTTTAGCCATACCACAACAGGGGTTTCAAGTTCAGCCTCTTCAAGTGCAGCAAGCTGTTCAACGCTATGTACTACGGTATGAATATTATTGGTAACTAATACTGGCAAGTCAGCAGCACTGTAAAAGCCTTCCAACAATAAAATCGGCTTAACAATCCCACCGGCTCGCAACGTTAGCGCCTCTTCAATACGGGCAACGCCAAAACCATCAACATCCGTTAGGTGTTGTGCGACAGGCAAAAGGCCATGGCCATAAGCATTCGCTTTAACCACCGCTAGCATTTTGCTGGTCGGGGCTTTTTGGCGCAGTTGAGCAATATTGTGCTGCAGCGCATCGGTACTGATATAGGCGGTAGCCGCTTTCATCGCGAGTTCCTAGTGATGTGGTTATTATTCTTCGTCAAACGCAGGGCCTGCGTAATTATCAAATCGTGAAAATTGACCTTGGAAAGTTAAACGTACTGAGCCGATCGGACCGTTACGTTGCTTACCAATAATAATTTCGGCAATACCTTTCAGCGCACTCTCTTCGTGATAGACCTCATCACGATAGATAAACATGATCAAATCGGCATCCTGCTCGATCGCTCCAGATTCACGTAAGTCCGAGTTAATCGGACGTTTATCTGCACGTTGCTCCAAGGAACGGTTAAGCTGAGACAAGGCAACAACAGGAACGTTCAGTTCTTTTGCCAAGGCTTTCAATGAGCGTGAAATCTCTGAAATCTCTAACGTACGGTTATCTTGTAAACCTGGTACTCGCATGAGCTGCAAGTAATCGACCATGATCATACTCAGGCCACCGTGGTCACGGGCAATACGGCGAGCACGCGAACGCACATCTGTTGGTGTTAGGCCTGAGCTATCATCGATGTACATGTTTTTCTTCTCCATGAGGATTCCCATGGTTGAAGAAATACGCGCCCAATCTTCATCATCAAGCTGACCGGTACGGATCTTGGTTTGGTCCACGCGTGAAAGCGAGGCCAACATACGCATCATGATTTGTTCCGCGGGCATCTCTAGTGAGAAAATCAGCACGGGTTTCTCTTGATCCATGGCTGCGTTTTCACACAAGTTCATCGCGAAGGTCGTTTTACCCATGGATGGACGTGCCGCCACAATAATCAAGTCAGACCCTTGTAAGCCTGCCGTTTTTTTATTGAGGTCGGTAAAGCCCGTGGTCACACCCGTTACACCATCTTGTGGGGATTGGTATAACAGCTCGATACGTTCTAGCGTTTTTTCTAGAATCGTATCCACATTCTGTGGGCCTTCATTTTCTGAGGTACGTTGCTCGGCAATCGCGAAAACTTTACTTTCCGCCATATCCAGCAAATCTTCACTGGTGCGGCCTTGCGGATCATAACCGGCGTCGGCGATTTCATTTGCCACCCCGATCATGCCTCGGATCATCGCCCGCTCACGTACGATGTCAGTGTAAGCTGCAATATTAGCAGCCGATGGCGTATTTTTTGCCAATTCGGCTAAGTACGCAAAACCACCCACATCTTCAAGTTTATCCGCTTGTTCCAGCTGCTCGGATAAGGTGATCAAATCCAGCGGCTTACCACCTTCCAGCAAAGCCGTGACCGACTCGAAAATAATACGATGAGGGCGACTGTAAAAGTCACTCGCCAAGATTTTTTCGGCAACGGAGTCCCATTTTTCATTATCAAGCAACAAACCACCTAAAACGGATTGCTCGGCTTCCAATGAATGTGGAGGCATTTTAATGGCATCCACTTGGGTATCTCGTTGATTATTCGGTTTACTTTTCTCTGCCATAGGGATCGCGCACTTACTAAAAACGTAGCCTGATAGTATACCTCATTCACGGTTTAGTAGTGAAAAACTCATTGGAACTCGGTATCTGTTGTCTATTATGCGCTTTTTAATTCTAATCGATATTCACCACAGAATTCCTGACCAAAAGTTGACAATATTACGGTACACTGAGCGCTTTCTTTCCATTTATACACTTGTAGGAGGATGCTTGGCTAAATATCTCTTTGCTGCACTACTGCTCGCCACCAGCACCGCCTATGCTGAGGAAGAAGAAGTACAAGCGCCTCCTTCACCGCTAAAAACCGAAATCGAATTGGGTTATCAATCGCTATCAGGTAACTCGGATTCTCAATCATTGAATAGCCGCCTCGGGCTAACCTACGTAAAAAATCAATTTCGTAATACCGCGGAAGCCAAGTACTTACTGGCCACCAAAAACGAAAAAGAAGATAAGCGTAAAGGCCAGCTTGAATTGCAAAGCGATATGAAGATCAATGAGCGTACCTATATCTTGGGTAATGCGAATTACACCAACGATCGCTACGGCCCATATTTTAATGATTTCACGCTCGCAACCGGTTTGGGTTACCAGTTAATCCGTCGAGAAACATTTCAGATGGAAATCGAAGCAGGCCCTGGCTATCGTTTTCAAGACCCAAACTTTGATGAGATCGATGACGATGACATTGTGGTGCCAGAAACGGTACAAGAAATCATTATTCGTGGTAGCACCAAGTTTACATGGAAGCCAACCAAAGCGGTGGAAGTGAATACCCGTATTACAGGGATCGGGGGGAATAGTAATAGTACTTTAGAGGCCGAAGTGAACTTAACCAGTTCGATCACCGAGCACATTGCGATTAAGGTCAGTAATACTCAAAAGTACAATACTTGGGTACCTGAAGGTCTAAAGAAGCGCGACTCCACGCTCACGATGACATTGCTGTTTAAGATTTAAATCTCTCCCTTATTGCCCGCCAGCTTTATCAACTCCTAAATTACAGGCATAAAAAAACCAGCCCTAAGGCTGGTTTTTTAATTAACACAAAACGTTATTAAGCTTCAGCTACAACGTTTAGGTTAATTGTAGCGAATACTTCAGAGTGTAGCTGGATGCTAACTTCGAATTCACCAGTAGTACGTAGCGCGCCTTCAGGTAGACGAACTTCGCTCTTCGCTACTGCAACACCTGCCGCTGTAATAGCGTCAGCGATGTCACGAGTACCGATAGAACCGAATAGTTTACCTTCGTCACCAGCTTTAGAAGCAATAACAACTGCTTCTAGAGCGCTTAGTTTGTCTGCACGAGCTTGAGAAGCAGCTAGTTGCTCAGCAACTTTAGCTTCTAGTTCAGCACGGCGAGTTTCAAACATTTCAACGTTAGCTTTAGTTGCCATAACTGCTTTACCCTGTGGGATAAGGAAGTTACGAGCGTAGCCAGATTTAACGTTAACTTGGTCGCCAAGGCCACCTAGGTTACCGATTTTATCAAGTAGAATAACTTGCATTATCTATGTCCTCTTAAACTTAATTTAGCCGCTACCGATTACAGATGCTTATCTGTGTATGGTAGAAGTGCTAGGTAACGAGAACGCTTGATAGCGCGAGCTAGCTGACGTTGGTATTTAGCGCGAGTACCAGTGATACGGCTAGGTACAATTTTACCAGCTTCAGTAATGTAGTTTTTTAGAGTAACTACGTCTTTGTAGTCGATCTCTTGTACGTCTTCTGCAGTGAAACGGCAGAATTTACGACGACGGAAGAAACGTGCCATGGGCTAATCTCCTGAACAATTTATTTCAATGTGGTCAGCATGTAATACTAATTTACCGATACCATTACGGCCGGTTTGGTACGAGATAAATCCCGAAGCCTTAATAGAACTGCCAACAGCTAAATCTTGAGTGAGTACTTGTAAACCTTTGCCGCTAACTACCACGTTAATGTAACAATACACTTGCCGTGGTAAATCAGCTTCCCGTTGGTAGGAACGATGCTCAAGCACAAAGTGACAATGAGGTACGCCTGCCGGGGATTGGCTTCGTTTGGGCTCTTTGGCGATAACGCCAGATAACACCAGACGATTGGTCATTTACAAATTACTCAGCTGCTGCTTCACCTTCAGCTTTCGCTGGAGCTTCTGCTGGAGCTTCTGAACGCTCGTCACGCTTAGAGAAACGCTCTGTACGCTCTTCTTTAGCCTTCATCATTGGAGATGGCTCAGTAACAGCGTTTTTCGCACGCATGATCATGTTACGGATCACTGCATCGTTGAAACGGAAGCTAGACTCAAGCTCGTCAATTACAGACTGCTCAGCTTCAACGTTCATAAGAACGTAGTGTGCTTTGTGCAGTTTGTTGATTGGGTAAGCCATTTGACGGCGACCCCAATCTTCTAGACGGTGAATTTGACCACCAGAATCTTTGATTGAACCAGTGTAACGTTCGATCATGCCAGCAACCTGTTCGCTTTGATCAGGGTGCACCATGAATACGATTTCGTAATGACGCATTGGTTGCTCCTTACGGATTAATCAGCTTCCTGAATTGGCTCGGTTATCCAGAGGAAGCAAGGAACTAAAAAAGAACCGAGAATTTGGAGGCAGAATAGTATAGAGAATGGGCAATTTTCGCAAGGCTTTTTACGTCCATTCCTGTAAATACCACCAAATAAAAAGGGTTGCCGTAATAGCAACCCTCTCATTAGCATTTTTACTGAGAATTATGGCTGAAACCAGCCTTAATCACTCACGATTAGCTTTGACGTTGACGCACAGCTTCAAACAAGCAAATACCGGTCGCAACCGAGACATTCAAGCTTGAAACCGTACCCGCCATTGGGATTTTAATTAAGTCATCACAGGTTTCACGCGTTAGACGGCGCATACCATCGCCTTCCGCACCCATCACAATCGCTAATGGCCCTGTTAGCTTACTTTGGTACACATCATGCGTGGCTTCACCTGCGGTGCCTACCACCCATACCCCGTGCTCTTGTAGCGCACGTAGCGTACGAGCAAGGTTGGTCACACGTACCAATGGCACAACTTCAGCAGCACCACACGCCACTTTAGAAGCCGTACCATTTAGTTGTGCTGAACGGTCTTTAGGAACGATAACAGCAACCGCACCGGCAGCATCAGCATTACGCAGACACGCGCCAAGGTTGTGCGGATCCGTCACACCATCTAGCACCAACAATAGCGGATTTTCTTTACCCGCGAGGATCGTATCGAGGTCATTTTCGTTGTACTGCTTACCCGCTTTAACACGTGCAATGACACCTTGGTGAGAAGCACCTTTCGCTTTGTCATCCAATGCTTTACGGCCCGCTTGCTGGACAGTAATGCCTAGCATGTTGAGCTCGTCCAGCACAGGCTGAAGGCGGTCGTCTTCGCGGCCTTTCAGGACGAAGACTTCAATAAAGCGTGCAGGATCTGACGCTAATACAGCTTTGACGGCATGAATGCCGAAAATCATTTCATTACTCATTACTTAATTCTTCTTTGCGGCGCGTTCAGCTTTGCCCGCGCGTTGCTTTTTCTTTTTACGAGCAGCAGCCGATGGTTTCTTTCTGCTTTTCGTTTTCGGTTTGGTATCGTCGTTGCGGCGTCCCTTAGGCTTTTTATCATCACCTTCTTTAGGGATCGCGCCAGCTTTTAGCTTCTGACGAACCGACGAACGATCTTTCTTCGATTTAGCACGGTGTTCTTGCTCAGCATCCGCCTGCGCTTCACCACCTTCCACGCGGTAAGATTTCAGGTTTTGACGCTGTAAGCCTTGCGCTTTACGCATGCGCTGTTGCTTTTCTCGGGTTTTCGCTGTTTTACCCGCACCACGTGCTTTGCGTGACGTGCCCACAATATCAAAATCAATCTGGCGATCATTAAGATTAATTGCCGCAACTTTTACTTTCACGCTATCGCCTAAACGATAAATTTGACCTGAGCTATCACCCACTAAACGCTGGCCGACAGGATCAAACTGATAATAGTCATTCGCTAGGTTCGAGATATGCACTAAGCCATCGATATTCAGTTCCGTTAAACGAACAAAGAAACCAAAGCCTGTGACATTGGCAATCACACCTTCAAACTCATCCCCTAGGTGATCTTGCATGTACTCACACTTGAGCCAATCTGCTACATCACGGGTTGCATCATCTGCACGACGTTCGGTCGTCGAACATTGCTCGCCCAGTGCATCAATATCATCAAACGAGTAATGATAGCCACCTGTTGGTGTCCAACGATCGGTATTGGTACCGTTCTGCTTAGCAATTAAATATTTAAGTGCACGGTGCAGCGTTAAATCTGGGTAGCGACGAATTGGCGAGGTAAAGTGCGCATACTGCTTAAGCGCCAAACCAAAGTGACCAATATTATCGCCCTGATAAACCGCCTGCTTCATTGAGCGTAGCAGCATGGTTTGGATCAGTTCTTTATCTGGACGATCCTGGATCATCGCCGCTAACGCTGCGTAATCACTTGGCGACGGCGCTAAACCACCCGATAGATTTAAGCTCAGCTCACCCAAGAAATCACGGAAACCTGTTAGGCGCTCTTCACCAGGGCTATCGTGGACACGATACAGTGCTGGCTCTTTGGCTTTTTCAACAAAGCGGGCCGAAGCAACGTTCGCCATGATCATACATTCTTCGATGATCTTATGCGCTTCGTTTCGCTCTGCCGGTACAATGCGGTCGATCTTACGATCAGCATTGAAGATAAACTGAGTCTCGATAGTTTCAAATTCGATCGCACCACGTTCTTCACGTGATTTTTTGATCGTTTTGTACATCGCAAACAGCTCTTCAAGATGAGGAACAAGCGGCTGATAACGCTCACGTAGCACTTCATCACCATCCAACATCTTACTCACTTTGGTGTAAGTCAGACGCGCATGTGAGTTCATTACGGCTTCGTAATGCTTGTAACCTGATAGCTTACCTGTGTCTGAAATCGTCATTTCACACACCATACACAAGCGATCAACTTGCGGGTTAAGCGAACATAGACCGTTCGACAACACTTCCGGCAGCATTGGGATCACTTGCGATGGGAAGTACACCGAGTTACCACGGTTAACCGCTTCTTTATCCAGTGCTGTTCCTTGACGAACATAGTGACTCACATCAGCGATCGCGACCCATAAACGCCAGCCACCAGACTTTTTACGCTCACAGAAAACCGCATCATCGAAGTCACGTGCATCTTCACCATCAATGGTCACTAACGGTAAATCACGTAAATCAACACGGCCTTGCTTGGCTTCTTCTGGCACATGCTCGCCGAGACCTTTAATCTGCTTTTCTACTTCAGCTGGCCATTCATGCGGAATGTCATGGGTTCGCAGTGCAATTTCAATTTCCATACCTGGTGCCATATTCTCACCAAGTACTTCAACCACTTTGCCAATAGCATTGTATTGACGGGTAGCACGCTGACTGATCTCGACAACCACGACATTACCCATACGGGCACCCATACGATGGTCTTGTGGGATCACGATATCTTGTGCAATGCGCGAATCATCAGGTACCACATAGCCCATACCGTCTTCAACAAAGAAGCGACCCACAATTTGGCCGGTACGTTCTTGTAGTACACGTACCACGCGGCCTTCACGACGGCCACGCTTATCAACGCCATCAGCTTGAGCAAGAATGTAGTCACCATGTAAAACACCACGCATCTGGTGGTTCGGTAACATTAAGTCGTTATCTTTACCTACGCTGCCTTCTGGGCGAATAAACCCGAAGCCATCGCGGTGGCCGATAACATAGCCTTTGATCAAATCAAGACGCTCAGGCAAGGCGTAGCACTGGCGACGTGTAAATATAAGCTGACCATCTCGCTCCATCGCGCGTAAGCGGCGACGAAGACCTTCGTAGTGGTCATCTCCTTCCAATTTCAACTCAGCAAACAGTTGATCGCGGCTCACAGGCGTACTGAAACCACGGATAACTTCAAGCAACATTTCACGGCTTGGGATAGGATTTTCGTAGTTTGACGCTTCGCGATCGCGGAAAGGATCGACCGGTAAATCGGTAGTACCTTTAGGCATAAATAGATCCATATTGGCGAGGACATAACATTAGTATATCCAGACCATAGGTGAACAGATGGGAGCCAAGTACAAATTTAAGGTCATCAACCTAAGTACTCCACTCCACAGAATTTGAGGATGGCACAGAAACGTGCCTTTAAGAGAGATTGTACAACAATTAGTTCAGCGGCTCGGTTGGCACATCTAATAACACACGCAGGGGTGGGTTATCATCAATTAAACTTTCCAACGTATGCTGATCAAGCTCATGCAAAAACGCCTCGCGTGCTGTCGACAAAATGCCTTTCAAACGGCAAGCAGGGGTGATGTGACAAAAATCTTCACTGCAATTGACAATTTGAAGTGGCTCAATGGCACGTACAACATCGCCGACAACAATGTCTTTCGCTGCCATACCTAATCGAATACCACCATTTTTACCGCGCACAGTTTCAACGTAGCCTAATTGACCAAGCTTATTAATAATCTTGACCATGTGGTTACGCGATACGCTGTAAACGTCTGTCACTTTCGTAATGCTGGCTAATTCGCCTTCAGGCAAGGTGGCAAGATAGATCAACGCCCTTAAGCCAAAATCGGTAAAACTGGTTAACTGCACAATAGCTCCTCCTAGCAAGTATTCTAATCTTGTTATTGACTAAAAGATACAGATCAGATACAACTTATAACATACATTATAAATACAACTTCAAGAGAAAGTCGTAATGATTAGCCAACAAACCATTGATACCGTCAAAGCAACAGCGCCTGTTATCGCTCAAACAGGTCCTGCTCTGACCGCTCACTTCTATGACCGTATGTTTAGTCATAACCCTGAGCTAAAAGATATTTTTAACATGAGTAACCAGCGCAATGGCGATCAACGTGAGGCGTTGTTTAATGCTATTTGTGCATACGCAAATAATATCGATAACCTTGCCGCCTTGTTGCCTGCGGTTGAAAAAATAGCCCATAAACACACCAGTTTTATGATCACTGCCGAGCAATACGCAATTGTCGGCGGTCACCTACTAGCAACTATCGATGAACTTTTATCACCAGGACAGGCTGTGCTGGATGCATGGGGCGAAGCGTATGGTGTGCTTGCAAATGTCTTTATTCAACGTGAAGAAGCGATTTACCAAGAAAATGCAGCGAAAGATGGCGGCTGGCGTGGTACCCGTGAATTTGAAGTGATTGCGAAACAGCAAGAGTCTAGCGTGATCACTAGCTTCACCTTCAAGCCAACCGATGGTAACCCCGTATCAAGTTTTAAGCCGGGGCAATATTTAGGCATTTACCTCACACCAGAAGAGTTTGATAACCAAGAAATTCGCCAGTACAGTTTATCTTCTTCGCCTCAGGCTGATACCTACCGAATTTCAGTAAAACGCGAGCAAGGTGGCAAAGTGTCTAGCTACCTACACACTCAATTACAAGTGGGTGATAAGGTCCAACTAGCAGCCCCTGCGGGTGATTTTTTCTTAGCAGCCGCACCGACAACACCGGTTACTTTAGTGTCTGCGGGGGTAGGTTTAACTCCAACTCTATCCATGCTAGAAACGCTAACCTCGCACCAAGCTGCGGTTAACTGGTTACACGCGGCAGAAAATGGCGATCACCATGCTTTCAAGGATCATGTTAACGCGTTAGTTGATCAATATGATCATATCGCAGCCACAACCTGGTACCGTGAACCATTGGCAACAGATCGTCCAGCTGAAGATTTTGATTTTTCAGGCTTAATTGATCTCAATAAAGTAAAAGAAACCATCATGCACCCAGAAATGGAGTACTACTTCTGTGGCCCTATAGGCTTCATGCAGCATGTTGCGAAGCAGCTTATCGCACTAGGCGTAAGCGAAGATCGTATTCATTACGAATGCTTTGGTCCGCATAAAGTACTCTAGTGAACAATTAGAGCCCCAAATACTGAAAAAGAGCGCATCGGCGCTCTTTTTTATGTCTGCAATTTTAGCTAAAGGTTCGCTTAAAGGCTCACCAAAACGTATCGCGGCGTTTCGCCCGTGCGATCACATTGGCTGGCATATGCGTTTCAAGATTGCGCCTTAATGTGGTGATTTTACGGTGGGTCGATTTATTGGCGACGACTGTGTTATACAGCCAGCGGTAAGCATCTTCAAAATCAAGCGGGCTACCATAATTGCTAAGTAGCAATTCGGCCAGTTGAATACGAGCAGCCACATTTCCCATAGCGGCAGCTTCACGCAAATAAGGAATTGCACGTTCTCTGTCTTGCTGAACTAAGATACCGCGTGCGAAATAACGCCCTAATTGTTCGAGTGCTGCTGGCGACCCCTGATGCGCAGCAGATTGCATGTAATCAATCCCCAGCTCAACATCGCGATCAACACACACCCCCCATGCGAGCATATCGCCGTACAAAAACTCATAGGCGGGTGATTCTACACGCTGGGCACGCGCTTCAATATCTTGTACTAGCTGACAATCGTCTGCTTTTACACGTTCAAGGTGGCTATTGGTGTCGAATAAGCGAAATAGCTCAGATTCTGTGTACACTTCTACCGCTTCACCCACGCTTTCAAGGGCGTGTACGGGGGTTGCAACCAACACTGTTGAAAGAAGTAACGTACGCAGTTTCATCACACTAGCTCGTATTCCCTAAATCACAACGCCACCAAAGCGCTGTACCGTTTTACCAGATAAATTTCTGGCAGTACAAAACGTATCGGCGACCGCGGCAAACTCTTTAATAACTTTTCGTGAAAACGGCATTTTTTTGCCGCAGTATCACAAAAACAATTCCTCTTTTTTGACACTAAGAGAAATGCCAGATTTATATTTTATATAACGGTATATAGCAGGCATAAAAAAGCCAACCCTTAGGTTGGCTTTTGACAAAACATCAGCAATTATTCACCGTATGGGTGAACCTTGATGATAGTTTCGTTACGGTCTGGACCTGTTGATACGATATCAATTGGCACACCCGTTAGCTCTTCGATGCGAGCGATGTAATCTAGTGCCGCTTGTGGAAGCGCGTCTAGAGACTTAGCACCGAAAGTATTTTCAGACCAGCCAGGCATCGTTTCATAGATTAGCTCTAGATCTTCGTAAGCGTCAGCCGCCATTGGAGATACTTCTAGAATTTCACCATCTTTAGTTTTGTAGCCCGTACAAATCTTAAGTTCTTTTAAGCCATCTAAAACGTCTAGCTTAGTTAGGCAGAAACCTGAGATTGAGTTGATTTGTACAGCACGGCGCATAGCCACTGCATCGAACCAACCTGTACGACGTAGACGGCCAGTTGTTGCGCCGAACTCGTTACCCACTTCACCAAGATGCTTACCAACTGGGTCTTGTTTGTCTAGACCGTCGTATAGCTCTGTTGGGAATGGACCCGCACCTACACGTGTGCAGTATGCTTTCGCGATACCTAGGATGTAACCTAAGTGACGAGGACCAAAACCAGAACCTGCAGCAACACCACCAGCAGTCGTGTTAGAAGAAGTTACGTACGGGTAAGTACCGTGGTCGATATCTAGCAGCGTACCTTGCGCACCTTCGAACATGATTTTGTCGCCACGTAGACGCGCGTCATCAAGCTCTTTAGTTACGTCGATAACCATAGAAGTTAGGATATCAGCTTGTGCCATTACACCCGCTAGTACATCTTCGTAGCTTACAGGTTCAGCATTGTAGTAGTGCTCAAGCTGGAAGTTATGGTAAGCCATGACTTCTTTTAGCTTCTCAGCGAATGCTGCTTTATCGAATAGGTCACCAACGCGTAGACCGCGACGAGCAACTTTATCTTCGTACGCAGGACCGATACCACGACCTGTTGTACCAATCGCTTTCTTACCGCGAGCAAGCTCACGCGCTTGGTCAAGTGCAATGTGGTATGGAAGAATTAGCGGACAAGCTTCTGACAGGAACAGACGTTCACGAACAGGGATACCACGTTCTTCTAGTGGGCCCATTTCTTTCATCAGAGCATCTGGAGAAAGTACAACACCGTTACCGATGATACATTTAACGTTGTCACGCAGGATACCTGATGGGATCAGGTGAAGGACAGTTTTCTCACCGTCAATGACAAGGGTATGACCTGCATTGTGGCCACCTTGGTAGCGTACTACATACTTTGCATCTTCGGTTAATAGATCAACGATCTTACCTTTACCTTCGTCACCCCATTGGGTGCCAAGAACGACTACATTATTTGCCATCTTTCTTCGTCTATCAGTAGTTAAAAAAGGATTCTAGCACCTTAGCGTGCGGGTTGCAGTCATTTTTTGACCATAGCAATTATTTTTGCAAGAAGATTGTCACAAGCAGCTGCTAGCATAATTTACAGGTTTCGATACATCATATAGGCAATCGTACAACCTGCAACCACCAAACACCCACCAATCCGACGTAAAGTATTATCATCTTGCTGGGCCAGTTGCCCCACCATCTCGCGCCAACCTTTTGGGGCGAATAATGGCCCTAACCCTTCAAATACCAAAACCAGCCCTAAGGCTAACCAAATTGCATTACTCACTGTGTTACTCCCAAAAAAAAGACAAGGCCTGAGCCTTGTCTTTATTATCACTAGCATCGCTAACTTAGTTGATACCGTCTGACTGCTTCATGTAACGGAAGAAATCGGAGTTCGGGTCAACAACCAACATGTCGTTCTTCGAGTTAAAGCTATTTTCGTACGCTTTAAGAGAACGTACAAAGTTATAGAACTCGGCATGGCCTTTGAATGCATCAGCGTAAATCTTCGCTGATGTCGCATCCGCCGAACCACGAACCACACGCGCTTCACGATCTGCCTCAGCCAGGATCTTCGCGACTTCTAGCTCAGATTGAGCACGAATCACTTCGGCTTTCTCACGACCTTGAGAGCGGTGCTTACGTGCAACAGATTCACGCTCAGCACGCATACGACGGTAGATAGATTCGCTGATCTCATCCGGCAGGTTGATTTTCTTCATACGGAAATCAACCACTTCAATGCCTAGGTCTTTTGCACTTTCTTGCGCTTCAACCAATACATCAGCCATGATTTGATCACGTTGGCCTTCAACTTCTTTACGCGGCACAACTTCTGCAACGATATTGGTTGCTGGCGCTGTGTCATCAGCGATGACGGCACCTGGATCAACTTTCTCGCCACGATCAGGACCTGAAACGATTTGCTTGATCTCTTTCGCACCGATTTCGGCACGTAAACTATCAACCACTTTACGTTTCAATAGCGCTTCAGCTGTCGACTTATCACCGCCACCTGTTGTTAGGTAGTAAGCACCAAAGTCTTTGATGCGCCACTTAACGTAAGTATCAATGATTACGTCTTTTTTCTCTGCTGTTACGAAACGGTCAGCTTGATCATCCATAGTTTGGATACGCGCATCTAACGTACGAACACGGTCAAACACTGGCACTTTAAAGTGCAGGCCTGGCTCATAGATACGTGCGACTTCGGTATTATTATCTTTAATAATACGACCGAAACGTACCACAATACCGCGGTCACCTTCTTTAACCACAAAGATCGACATCAGTAGTAAAGCAATAAAAATCACTACTACTGGGATAATTAACTTACGCATTATTAATATCTCCCCTGACGACCAGTGTCATTACGTGGTGTTGTCGCTGGAGTCGGTGTTGCCACTTTCTCTAGCTCGATACCGTAAGAGCTGCTTGATGATTTCTTCGGTTTAGCTTGAGCATCACCTTGGTTCATCAGCTTATCCAGTGGTAAATACAGTAAGTTACCGCTCGATTCAGAATCGATCATCACCTTACTTGTACTTGAGTAAACACGTTCCATCGTATCTAGGTACAGACGGTTACGTGTTACTTCTGGTGCTGCTAGATATTCAGGCAGTAGTTTTTCGAATTGAGCAACTTCACCCAATGCACCGTTAACCACTTTTTCCGAATAACCTTCCGCTTCTTTCTTCAGACGTTCTGCACGGCCTGTCGCTTTTGGCAAAATATCATTGCTGTAGGCTTCAGCTTCACGAACAAAACGCTCTTCATCTTCTCGCGCTGCGATTGCATCATCGAATGCATCTTTCACCGCTTCAGGTGGACGCGCTGATTGGAAGTTCACATCAACAACCAAAATACCCATGTCGTACTTCGCAATGATCTTATCAATTGCTTCTTGAGTATTGGCACGAATCGTTTGACGACCTGTTGTTAGTGCTTCATCCATCTTTGAGTCACCGATAACAGCACGTAATGCTGAATCAGTTGCTTGGCGCAAACTATCGTCAGCGTTAGTCACGCTAAACAGATATTTTTGTGCATCAGAGACACGGTACTGAACATCCATTTCTACTTTCAGTACGTTTTCATCTTTGGTCAGCATAAGACCAGAGCTACGTAGTGAACGAATTGCTTGAATGTTGACAGCTTCCACTTCATCAATGAAAGTGGGTTTCCAGTTCAGACCTGGATCGACCATTTCATAAAACTTACCGAAACGAAGTACCACACCGCGCTCTGCTTCACCGATAGTGTAGAAACCCGAGAAGCCCCACACAGCAACAGCCAGCACCGCAATAGCTCCTAAACCAGCAGCACCACCGCCACCCGTTGAAGAACCACCTTTCTTATTCCCAAAAATACCGCCAACCTTACGACTCAGTTTTGAAAAAACCTCATCTAGATCGGGCGGGCCTTGTTCACGTCCACCGCGATTATTATTACCCCAAGGGTCTTTATCACGGCCGCCGTTGTTTCCAGGCTCATTCCACGCCATTATAGAACTCCATCAATGTGATATGACGACAGTTTTCTTAACAATACATCCTCAACTGACAACAAAGTCATCCAGTGATGCACTGTCTCTTTTTTCTAACCGCGACCAATCAGCCTGCGGTAAGCGAATGTCAATCGTCAGGCTGCCATCCGGTTCATATTCTTCACGCAAGATACAGTCCAGCTGACAAAACTTACTACGAATACGACCAATATGTTGCGGTGGTAACCGCAAGGTATGGCAAATCATAGTGCCAGCTAAACGCTCTGTTAGCGCTTGGAATAGTAAATCGATACCGATCCCTTCCATTGCTGATACCCACACGCGGCGAGGAACGCCCTCGTCATCACGTTCAATGCGTGGCTCAGCATTTTCTAGGTTATCGATTTTATTCATCACTATCAGCATCGGTACCTCACCGGCATCGATCTCTTCAAGCACATCGTCAACCGCTTCAATATTTTCACGGAAACGATCATCACTGGCGTCGACCACATGAAGTAGCAAGCTCGCTTCTTGGGTTTCTTTCAGTGTGGCTTTGAATGCTGCCACTAAGTCGTGGGGCAAATGACGAATAAAGC
The DNA here is from genome assembly GCF_050337045.1 of Photobacterium kagoshimensis. Taxonomy (NCBI): domain Bacteria; kingdom Pseudomonadati; phylum Pseudomonadota; class Gammaproteobacteria; order Vibrionales; family Vibrionaceae; genus Photobacterium; species Photobacterium kagoshimensis. The sequence continues at coordinate 44,111 of NZ_JAKJSO010000027.1, forward strand.
CAACGGTATCCGCAAGAATAGAAGTACCAACATCGGCAACTTCAATTTTGCGAAGTGTTGGATCGAGGGTTGCAAACAGCTGATCCGCTGCATACACCCCAGCATCGGTAATACGGTTAAATAGTGTTGATTTACCCGCATTGGTATAGCCAACAAGTGAGATTGTTGGAATTTCAGCACGATTACGCGCTCGACGACCTTGATCACGTTGTTTCGAGACTTTCTCTAAACGACGTAAAATCGCCTTAATACGATCCCGTAATAAGCGACGGTCGGTTTCCAACTGAGTTTCACCAGGACCACGTAAACCTATCCCACCCTTTTGGCGTTCAAGGTGCGTCCAGCCTCGGATCAAACGCGTAGAGATATGACGCAATTGCGCCAACTCAACTTGCAGCTTACCTTCGTGAGTACGCGCACGTTGGGCGAAAATATCCAATATCAGGCCAGTACGGTCTAATACCCGACATTTACAAAGGTATTCCAAATTGCGCTCTTGCGCGGGAGAGAGGGCATGATTGAAGATGACTATTTCAGCCCCTTCCATTCGTACCGCATCAGCAATTTCTTGCGCCTTACCTTCTCCAACGTAATATTTAGGGTGGGGAGTCTTACGGCTGCCTGTTACCACACGCAGTGTATTGACTCCCGCAGAGGAGACCAGCATTTCACATTCGCTTAGATCTTCCCATTCCCCTTCTTGCGTGAAGTTGATATGAACAAGAATTGCCTGCTCACCGGCTTCATAACGGTCAAACAAGCAACCAACTCCTTAACAAAGAATATTATTCTTCTGTTTTCTCTTGAGGACGGTCACCTGCTGGACGCTCACCTGTGTGATGATGATTCACTGGGCGAGCAGGAACAACAGTAGAAATTGCGTGCTTGTATACCATTTGGTTTACAGTGTTTTTAAGTAGGATCACAAACTGGTCAAATGATTCGATCTGACCTTGCAATTTAATGCCGTTTACCAGGTAAATTGAAACCGGGATTCGTTCACGACGTAGCGCATTCAAAAACGGGTCTTGCAAAGATTGCCCCTTAGCCATTATTTCTTTTCCTTATTAGTTTGTAGTTGTATTAGCAACGAACAAAAATTAAAAATACGCAAAACAGTAATGAGTATACACGTTTATCAAACATCACATCTAACTGAGTTTGTGACTGTTTGTAACGCTATATCTACGTTACTGCTATCCAACCAGGTCAAATTTTCCCAGCCTCTCAGCCAAGTAATTTGACGCTTCGCTAATTGACGAGTAGCACAGACTCCGCGAAAAATTGCTTCGTCCTTATCACACTGCCCGTCCAAATAGTCCCACATCTGACGGTAACCAACACAACGAATAGAGGGTAAATCCGGCGTCAGGTCTTCACGCTCATACAGCGCTTGAACTTCTTGTTCAAAACCCGCTTCCATCATTTTGCCAAAACGTTGTTCGATCCGTTGATGCAGTACAGCCCTATCCATGGGAGCTATTGCAAATTGGTGAACCTTATATGGCAGAGGTTCACCTTGAGTTTGTGTTAACTCTGTTAAAGTTTTACCCGAAATACGAAAAACTTCCAATGCACGAGAAAGACGCTGTGGATCGTTTGGGTGAATTCGAGCACCTGCAACAGGGTCAATACGCACTAATTCATCATGGAGCGCTTGCCAACCTTGCTCAGCAGCATCACGTTCGATCTGCGCTCGCACATCGTAGTCTGCAGCCGGTAATGGTGATAGCCCTTCCAGTAATGCTTTAAAATACAACATGGTGCCGCCCACTAGAAGTGGGATACGCCCTGCTGCAACTATATCAGCCATTTCTTTTAACGCATCGGCTCTGAAGTCTGCAGCCGAATAACTTTGCGCTGGATCACGAATATCGATCAGTCGATGCGGCGCTAAGGCGAGTTCTCGCTCATCTGGCTTCGCCGTACCAATGTCCATACCTTTATAGATAAGGGCTGAATCGACACTAATCAACTCTACAGGTAGCTGTTCTCGTAAACGAATTGCTAAATCAGTTTTACCTGATGCGGTTGGGCCCATTAAAAAAATGGCCTGTGGTAATGGCTTACTCATGATTAAATGCTTCTATTGCTTCGTCAGTATTCACCGGACGCAGCAAACTCTGATAATAAAGTTCAAGATCATTGGCCCATAAATGCTCAAGCTCAGCCACTAACTGAATCGCTTGGGACAGACTAAAAGCGTCTGTTGGCATCACACATTGTGTTGCCAGCCAATCTAATAATTTATCCCAACCTTGGGCTTGTTGATCCTCTGCAACCGAAAGTAAATACGTTAATAAATTCGGGATCAGTTGCTGTAAATTTTGTTGCCGTAGCGGCATACACACCGACAAAATAATCAGGCCAGTATTGTTTTTCTTTTTCAACTGAATACCCAGCTGTTTTAACAGCAACGCATGTTGTTCTGCACATGCGATCAATTCAGGCTCAACGGGCACTGAATGTGGGATCAATAATGGCTGTGCTTTCAAGCCTTCGCTTTGCGCTAGTTTAAGCTGACCTTTATGGCGCAAACGCTGCGCCACATCTAAAGACAGCAAATAAATCCCATCTTCTCGGCTTAATAATAAATAACGCTGGGCAATAAGCGATAACGCCTTACCTAACCCAATAGAGCTTGCGCCCCCAACAGGCATATTCGCTGAGCGAGGCGTAGGCGCGATGGCGGCGCTTTGCTGCCATTCATTACGCGAGTTTAGTCCCGCTGGTGATGAGACACCTTGGGTCCCTTGCGGTAACACCGGCGATAACACAGATTTATCTTGCGCAGCACATTGATCATCATTGCGATCGCCTAAGTGAAGATGATCACTCGTCGTGGTTTGCATTAACTGTTGATACGCAGCAACCTCTTGTTTTGAAGGCGTATCACCACCAAATTGTCGCCCATTTCCAGAATGAGATGACACCCCCCCAGTCGAAGATCGAGATGACGATGATCGAGGAGCACTATAATACGCATCCTGCGAGCAGCCTCGGCCATCACTGTGCTTTGATTCTACCGATGTTCTCGCGTCCGCATGAAGCCAATCATTGGCATCGGCTTTATTGGGGTAATCTGGCGTATTAGCGATCGCTGCAGATGAGGGGGCCGCTTCAGCAATCTGATGCGTTGACTGGTCAGAGTGAACGCTAGGTTCTGCGTAATGTTGAGCCGAGGCACTGGCACGTTGAGGCGTTTGATACATCACCTCACCTTCCGCCATGCTCTGCTGCAAGGCACTTTGCACAGCCTGATAAATAAAATCATGCACCCAGCGTCCTTGATGAAAACGCACTTCATGCTTTGCAGGGTGCACATTCACATCGACCTGATGCGGGTCCACTTCAATAAACAAGACATAGGCAGCATACTGATCAGACGGTAAACTGCTTTCATAAGCCTGACGAATCGCATGGTTGATGAGTTTATCTTTCATCATCCTGCCATTCACATAGCAGTACTGAATATCGTTTTGCGCCCTCGCACCATGCGGATTACAAATCCAACCAGACAGTTTTAGGTCGCCATGTTCAAGTTCAACGGCCAATGCATGCTTCAAAAATGGCCCACCACACACCGCGGCTAAACGACGTTCTTTCTGCACCTGTGTTTCTGAGGCGCGGTACTGGCGAATGAGCTTACCGTTATGACGAAGATTAATCGCGACATCAAAACGGCTCAGCGCAATACGCTTAAGCAATTCATCAATATGGTTAAATTCGGTTTTCTCGGTACGTAAGAACTTACGACGCGCAGGCGTATTGAAAAACAGATCCAACACTTCCAGTGTCGTTCCCACTGGGTGCGCAGCAGGTTTAAGCTGCACATCCATATCACGCCCCTCGGCATACGCCGACCAAGCTTCCTCTTGGTCTTGGGTACGCGAAGTAATGGTTAGTCTCGACACCGAGCTAATACTCGCCAGTGCTTCACCACGAAAACCCAAACTTACAATGGCCTCTAGATCGTCTAACGAAGAGATCTTCGAGGTGGCATGACGACTTAGCGCCAAACCCAACTCATCTTTCACGATCCCTTTGCCATTATCCCGAATTCGGATTGTCCGACTCCCCCCTTTATCGATATCAATATCAATTCGGGTTGCGCCAGCATCGAGGCTGTTTTCGACCAACTCCTTAACCACTGAAGCGGGGCGTTCCACTACCTCACCTGCTGCAATCTGGTTTGCCAGTCTGGCAGGTAATATCTGAATGGGCATAATTAACTTCTAGGTATGACTAATTTCTGACCGACGGCCAAGTTATCAGAGCTTAGCTTATTCGCACTTCGAATACTATCGACACTGACACCATATTGGCTGGCTATTTTTCCTAAAAACTCACCGCGTTTAACGGTGTGATTCAATGCTTTACGATTACTTAAGTTAATTTTCAACTTTTGGCCAACGGCCAATGAATCCGAACGTAACTTGTTCTCACTTCGGATACTCGCCACAGTCACACTGTACTTATCCGCAATCTTGCCAAGAAACTCACCGCGCTGCACTGTGTGCGTCACGATTTTCGCCTTTGCTGGCGCAGGTTTATTCACAGCAACTGTCGTTGATGACGGCGCTTTACCGCCTGGAATCGACAGAACCTGCCCGATCCTAACCGTGTTAGATTTTAAGTTATTAGCTTGCTTAATCGCACTGACCGAGGTGTTGTAACGCTTAGCAATGATACTCAGCGATTGCCCTGAGGTTACCTTGTGTTTGATACCGTGCTTACGCGACGCAAACAAGGTGCCTTCGGGTGGCTTTTCGTTGAAGTATTGCAACACACCTTTGTAGACCGCATTGGCGATTTTATTCTGGTGCGATGCGGAGTTAAGTAAACGCTCTTCTCTCGGGTTGGTAATAAAGCCAGTTTCAACCAACAAGGATGGAATATCTGGCGATTTTAATACTGCTAAACTCGCATGTTCAGGACGACTTTTATGTAACGTGGTCACTCGGCCTAATTCTTTTAATACCCGAGATGCCACATCGTAGCCTTCTTTCTGTGAGTGGCTAAATTGCAAATCAAGGACGGCCATACTCAGATACTGGTCATCGTTGTCACCCGACAATACATCTCCACCGCCGAGCAACTGCGACTGCTTCTCGGTTTGTTCGATCCAGCGACCAATCTCAGAGTTCGCTCGACGCGTATTCAGTACCCAGACTGATGCACCACGCGGCTGCGGTTTATGGAAGCCATCCGCATGAATCGACACCAGTAAGTGCGCTTTATTTTTACGGGCAATTTCAGAGCGTTTATTCAAATTAACGAAATAATCACCACCGCGGGTTAATACTGCTTTCATACCCGGCGTTGCATTAATTTTTGCCGCAACACGCTTCGACACATCTAAGGTGACATTTTTCTCATATTTTCGAGTCGGACCAATCGAGCCAGGGTCTTCACCACCGTGACCTGGGTCAATGGCAATAATGATATCGTCATTACCCGAAGGGAGCTGCGCCGCCTGATTTTCAACCGCAGGTTTCGGCTTGCTCGGTTTGACTACTGTGGCTTTTTTACCATGAGGCAAGTCCAGCACTAAACGATGACCATAATGTCCATCATGTGTTGGAGCCAGCGTAAACAATTTAGGTGTCATGCCGGTTTTAATTTCAAACACCAAACGGAAGGAACCTTTATCTGGCGCTCCGCTGCTGCGAATTTTTTTCAAAACCTCACTATCTTTCACCACAACTGGCAGCTTAGTTTTTAAAGTTGTCTTCTTTAAATCCACCACCAAACGGTTAGGTTTAGTTAGGGTAAAGTAGGAATATACCGCCTCGCTTTGCATGTCGAGAACAACGCGGGTTTCGTCTGGCGCTGGCCATACACGAATACTCTTTAGCTCATTGGCCCATGCCGCCATAGTGCTAAATAACCCAGCCCCTAAAATTACAATCTGAAAAAAAGTCCGCACAGACATCCTATCGACACAACTCCAAATGTTTAACTAACGCCATACCGTACTCATTGTTCGCCGTTAAAGTGGCTGTACGTTGTTCGCCATGGTAGCGCATATCTAATTCTAGGTCGGGTTGAGGCAATAAGCCGTGTCCTTTTTCAGGCCACTCAACTAAACAAATTGCATCGGCTGAAAAATAATCACGGATCCCCATAAACTCAAGCTCTTCAGGATCAGCTAAGCGGTACAGATCAAAGTGATAGACCTGCCAAGGTGGTAACTCGTACGGTTCAACCAAAGTGTAAGTTGGACTTTTGACATTCCCTTGATGACCGAGCGCTCGAATAAAACCACGACTAAACGTTGTTTTTCCTGCTCCTAAATCACCATGAAGGTAAATCGTTGTTTGACGCTCGCAGGCTTGTGCTAGTTGCAGGCCTAATTCTACCGTCGCTTGCTCATCAGCAAGTTGAATTTCAATTGTTTGCATGGTCTTATTATCTTGAATTGACTAATTGTCGAATATACGGGAATAAATCACTGGCTATCATCCCACGCTCTCCCTCTTGAGCGCAAAGATCGGCAGCTTTACTGTGAATAAACACTCCCAGTATCGCGGCATCTGATAATGATAAATTTTGCCCTAATAGGCTACCAATAATACCAGATAACACATCACCCATACCGCCAGTTGCCATTCCTGGGTTACCAGCTCGGCATACATAAAGCTGCACACCATCAAAAACTAATGTTCCTGCACCTTTAAGTATTGCCACACCGCCATACTTATTTTGCAAACGTTGCACAGCTAGAAAGCGATTTGCTTCTATTTCTGCAACACTACACGCAAGTAATCGAGCAGCTTCACCTGGGTGAGGGGTGATTATACGATTATTTCTATAGTCAGGGGAAAGGGCTAATAAGTTCAATCCATCTGCATCTAACACCATCTTTTTTTCGCTATCGGCCAAATGGAAATAAAGCGCCTGCCCCCAGTCATTGGTGCCTAAACCAGGCCCCAGAACAATAACATCACTCCAATCACGTTGTTGTCTGATTTCATGTGCTTTTTCTTGCCAGCCTTGCACCATTATCTCAGGGCGAGCAGCAACAATTGACATGACATTGTCAGGTTGCGTCACAACCGCGGTTAAGCCTGCACCAGTCCGTAAGCAGGCCTCTGCGGCTAACCGAATCGCCCCAGCCATACCCAAGTTGCCACCAAAACAAGTCACCCGACCATGATCGCCTTTATGTGCTGTTCGCTTGCGCTGTGATAGCAAGGCAGGAATGATTGCATCAGTAAGTGCTGTGGCATTCGGTTGCTGCTGACTATCAAAAATATCGTCAACGCCAAGGCCTGCAAAATAAAGCTCCCCCACAACATTGTGCGCTTGCCCCGTCACTAACCCTTGCTTCACACCAATAAACGTCACCGTTCTATCCGCTTGTATCGCGCAGCCAAGTATTCGTCCAGTGTCTGCACACAAACCAGAAGGTATATCGACCGCAATAACAGGCTTATGCGCTTGATTAATAATATTAATCAGCTTGCTGGCGTCATCGCGCACCATACCTGACAACCCCGTTCCTAATAGCGCATCAATAACAACATCAATACCATGAGGGATCTCCGCTTTAGGGGCGATAATTTCCCCTCCAGCCGCCAGCCAAGCATCACGGGCGGCTGCGGCATCACCCATTAATTGATGACTATTACCTAGATGCCAAACTTCAACAGCGATCCCAGCCGCTAGCGCTAACCTTGCAACAACGTAGCCGTCACCACCATTATTTCCACCACCACAACAAATAAGTACGGATTGCGTAGTAAAAGGCGCTATCTGAAGACACTCAAAAACAGCCGCTCCTGCGCGCTCCATCAAGCTATACATCGAAACCGGCACAGCCTCAGCCGCTAATTGTTCACCCCTCCTTACCGTATCAGCTTGATAAAGTGTAAGCGGTAATATTGAAGTCACCATCTCGTTATCCTTATTATGGTGATGAAAGAAGCGCCCCCCGACAGCGAGTACACACTTCACAGTGTAATATCACTATATAAATAAAATACCGCGCTGTAATCCACCTAGACGCCAAACCAAGAAACAACAAACAAAGTGTCAGCTTTATTTACATTCTCTGCATGCGGACAAACACTCGCTTTCATAACCTTATAATAAAAATGCCTTTAATTAATTGGCACTCCCTTTGCTTTATTCACTACATAACAAAGCGCTAGCACGTTGACTAACGCCATCAGAAGTCCAGGGAGATACATATGAATAAGTTAGTTCTCGCAACTGCATTACTTGGCTTTGCATTTAATGCCAATGCGACATCCGTGATTTTCGATGATTTTAATGTTGATCATGGCCCACTGAGCTTAGGGAAATACGATAGCCAACAAACCAAAGATGCAGCAGTGCAAGATGGCAATATTTTAGGTGGTGAAAGGGATATTCGCTTACATATTGTCACCTCATCTGGTGTTTCCTCCGATGCACTTGCTGAAGCGGGCGCAAATCCAATGGCTTCACAACTGAGCTGGAGTAATGCCAGTGGTGCCGTATCTTGGGTTGAAATGGTTTACGATGGCACCACCAATGCGCATGATACTAAAGGTCCATATTCCACCACTGAAGGCTTAACCAATAATATTGATAAAGATGGATTAGGTGCCACTGATATCTCAACATTCACCGACTTCTTCTTTAATGTCACCAGTAATGATGGGGCAAATAACTTTGATTATTACTTTAGTCTCTACGACACAATGGGAGGCATGGCGATGTTTACGGGAAGCAACATGGGGAGCGTTGGACAAGTTCTCCTTGGCTTTGAAAACTTCGCGGGCGTAGATTTCACCAAGATAAGTGCAATGTCATGGGGCTTTATTGGTGATGGGGATGCCATTGATATTCGCATCGACTCATGGGGTATCGTACCTGAGCCATCAATCATGGCAATCTTCGGGACAGGATTGTTAATGTTTGGTGCTATGGGCTATCGCCGTAAAGAAAAAGATGGGGCAGCCTAGCCGTAGTTTTCCGCCTGGTTCTTATAGCAAGCCTATGAATAACAAGAAGGTGCCGACATGCTTCTTCTTGTTATCTTACCTCTTCCCCCTTTTAATCCCCTTACACCTAACGCATCAATACATGGAAGCCGAATACTTTCACGAAATAACTGCATTATTCTATGCTACACTTCGCCCCCCAATTTTGAGCGAGCAACACCATGAGCATCGACTACAACGCCCTAGCCCTACAAATTAAACAGTGGGGAAAAGAGCTAGGCTTCCAGCATGTTGGAATTTGCGATGTTGATCTAAGCCAACACGAAGCACAGCTACAGCGTTGGCTAGATGCTGGATACCATGGTGATATGGACTGGATGGCACGTCATGGCATGATGCGCGCACGCCCGCATGAACTTCTGCCCGGCACTGTTCGAGTCATTAGCGTGCGTATGAACTATTTACCTCCGAATGCCGAGTTCGCTCAAACATTAAAAAATCCAGATAAAGCCTATATAAGCCGCTACTCATTAGGTCGCGACTACCACAAACTGATCCGTAATCGACTCAAGAAGCTTGGGCAAAATATCGAACAAGTCGTTGGTCAATTTGGCCATCGCCCTTTTGTCGATTCCGCGCCGATATTAGAACGCCCATTGGCTGAAAAATCAGGTCTGGGCTGGACAGGAAAACATTCTCTGATCTTGAATCAAGATGCAGGGTCATGGTTTTTCTTAGGTGAACTGCTGATTGACCTGCCACTCCCTGTCGATATCCCAGAGACAAATCAATGTGGTAAATGTGTCGCTTGCATAACAAGCTGCCCAACAGGAGCAATCGTTGAGGAAGGCGTCATTGATGCAAGGCGTTGCATCTCTTATCTCACTATTGAATTTGATGGAGTGATCCCAGAAGAGTTTCGTGAAAAGATTGGCAATCGTATTTATGGTTGCGATGACTGCCAATTAGTTTGCCCATTTAATCGCTTCTCTGATATCACAGAGGAAGAAGACTACCATTGCCGTAATAGTCTCTATCAACAAGATATTCTCACGCTCTTTGCATGGGACGAGGCTACGTTCCTGAAGAACACTGAAGGATCGGCAATCCGACGAATTGGTCATATTCAATGGCTCCGCAATCTTGCTATCGCACTCGGGAACGCCCCATATCAACCAGAAATCATTGATGCACTTAACGATAAGTTAGCACTTAATGATGAGGTACTGGATATCCACCTTCACTGGGCACTTGAGATGCAAAGTAAAAAACGTAATGACACCAGCATCGATGTTATCCCTACTAAAACAAAACGCTTAGTACGCATTATAGAAAAAGGCTTACCACGTGATGCCTAGCTATACTGCTATCATCGGTGGTATGACGGCACTATCGCTTCAGCTTTAGTTAAACGTTTATTCCTATACAAAATGCGAGCTAGGTCAGCATTCCGTGTATATGTGGAAAACATTTGCAGTTTGTGACTTTTCGCCTATAGACCAAACAATTAAACACAGATGCGTTTAATCAGCATCAATGCTTTTTTTCCACAAGAATAGATACTGATCAAGCTGTATATAAAGTTGGGAGTAAAACACATAAAGCAATAAAAAACATAAGCTTAAACTGTGAGTAAAGTTATTAAGATAGATCTGTGGTGGGGTATAAAAAGAAAGGTATAAAAGTTATTCACACGGCATCAGCACACGTAATCAACTAACTTACCCACAGAAACCATAATGTGGATAACTCTGTTAATTAAGATCGGAGATCCCCTGTTAATATCACTGTGAGGCCAAGTAATATAAGCCCTTAGATGAAAAACAGTGCTGGATAAGAGAGCAGGTATGTTTGAAGCTTAGTTTACCCGTCTAGCTCGTTGTATGAGCATTCACTAGGGTAACGCTACACAGCCATTAATCGTCACAGAGCATTAAAATCAACAGATAACAAGAACAACCTCATAGAGGTTGCAATGTGAATTTTTAATGATGTTTGAAGCTGATCACTTCTATGCATCCTAACCAACGTTAGGAATTTTTGGAGCAACATGCAGGTGGTTTTCACACTTGGAAACCTGATGCAGCTAGGGACTATTACTTCACAGTAGTAGGATACCGTTGAGTACGGTAATAACTATTATTCTCTCAGTCCGTGACTGAAAAAACGCTCTTTCATAAAGAGAAAGAGTGGAGCGACACACGAGGTTCCCGATCTTCGAGGAGCTAGGCGTGACCTCAACCTTGGTAAGGTTGCGCTCTACCAGCTTTACCTGTGTTTCACTATCTCATCACTTTCATCATGAGATTCAAATTGGAGCGACACACGAGGTTCCCGATCTTCGAGGAGCTAGGCGTGACCTCAACCTTGGTAAGGTTGTGCTCTACCAGCTTTACCTGTGTTTCACTTTCTCACCACTTCCGTCATGAGATTCAATTTGGAGCGACACACGAGGTTCCCGATCTTCGAGGAGCTAGGCGTGACCTCAACCTTGGTAAGGTTGCGCTCTACCAGCTTTACCTGTGTTTCACTATCTCATCACTTTCGTCATGAGATTCAATTTGGAGCGACACACGAGGTTCGAACTCGTGACCTCAACCTTGGCAAGGTTGCGCTCTACCAGCTGAGCTAGTGTCGCATGCTTGTATTTCAACAAGTAAATTGGTTGCGGGAGCAGGATTTGAACCTACGACCTTCGGGTTATGAGCCCGACGAGCTACCATGCTGCTCCATCCCGCGTCCGATTTATATTCACCGTTAAGTACGGTAACAACTATTG